>NZ_OOHN01000007.1 GCF_900323545.1 Actinomyces sp. Marseille-P3109 | reverse complement strand
TCTTGACTCCGGCACTGGTCAGCACCTTGCAGATCGGCTCGACCCCGAGGTCCTGCCGGTTGTCGTCGATGAAGGAGTCGATGACCTCTACCGGCGGTCGAGCTCCGCCTGGGCGAAATACGCACTCGCCTTGCGCAGGATCTCATTGGCCCAACGCAGCTCTCGGACCTCCTTCTCCAGCTCCTTGATCCGGGCCGCCTCATCGGTGGTGGTTCCCGGCCTTAGACCACCATCGACCTGGGCCTTCTTGACCCAGGAGCGCAGAGCCTCGGGATGGACACCCAGCTCCTCGGCGATCCTGCGGATCGCGTCCTTGGCCCGCGCCGGATCCGCCAGCGCCTCCAAGGCCCGTCCTCGTGGCCCGCTCCCGCAGCTCATCGGGGTACTTCTTCTGTCCCATGACAGTGATCCTTCCGTGTCATCACTGCCTCCATCAAACCCGGAGCGATTCACTTTGCCGACCCCCTGCCTAACCCCCGAGGCTGAGAAAATTCTCACCACCCTGAACATTCCAACAGGGCACTAAAAACTGTGCAACTCAGGTGGATCCCCTACGACCCACAACCAGCCACAAAACTACCCACCGCCGCTTGACACCCTGCATAGGGACACCTCCGTGCCCGGAGGTCTCGCGATCTCGGAGTGCTCTGAGTCGACGCACGCATAGTTGTGCGACAGCCGAAGGCAGTCGTCGTAGGTCAGATCGAGCATTTCAGCAGGCTGCCTCGCGCCGCGTACGCCACGATTTTCTCGACTCCCCGGGCGAGGACCTCGGGATCGACGCAGAAGGCCATTCGCACGAGGCTCTGAGCCCAGGGGGATGACGTCATCTTAATGATCCGTCCATGTTCATCTGTCTCCGGGATCTGGGCGAAGCCCGTTCCGCGGACCAAGGCGACGCCGGTCTCCTCCAAGAGCCCTTGAGCAAAGTCAGTGGCGGAGAGACCCGTTGACGACACATCCAGGACGGCGTACCAGCCGCCTGCAGGTAGCGTCGGCATGAGCTCAGCATCTACGAGTGCGGGCAGAACCTTGTCACGAGCCTCCAGGAGCGTCTGCCGGTTGTTGGCGACGAAACACTTCTCAGTGAGGGCTTGTGCGGCAGCATACTGAACCGGGGTTGACATAGCGATGAGGTTGGCTTCTTGCACGACCCGCAGGGCACGGGCGACAGCCGAGGTGGCAGTGACGACGTAGCCCACTCTGTATCCCGTCATCGCGTAGGCCTTGGAGAATGTGTGCACGGTCGTGACGACTCTGTCCTCGGCTGGCTGGTCGATCTCACACGCCGCAGGCGAGAAGTGTCTCCCGTCATATACGAAGTCCTCATAAGCTTCGTCACTTACAATCTGCCAACCCCCGGACCGGGCAGCTTCGACAAGGTCCCGCACCACGGGCTCAGGCCAGATCATTCCGCTGGGGTTGGCCGGGCTGTTAACGAGCACGATGTTGGTCTTATCGTTGGCAAGTTCCAGAATTCGGTCTACGGAGACTTTTCCATCGTGGACGCGGTAGAAGCGTGGTCGCAGCCCAGCGAGCAGAACCTGTTGGAGGTGGTTAGGCCAGTACAGGTCGGGCATGAGAACCTCCCCACCCGGCGAGGAGAGCGCCTGCATGAGTGCTGCGAGACCCTGGCAGGAGCCGGGGGTGATGAAAACGTGCGATGCGTCCACAGTTCCACCACGGACTGCGGCAACCTTAGCCGCCAGCGCTGCGCGCAATTCTGGAAGACCTTCGACCGGGGTGTAGGACATACTTCGATGGAGTACAGCCTCGGACAATGCGTGTGCGACTGTCTCGGGGGGCCGGAAGAACGGCTCCCCAACGTGAAGTTCGATAATTTCTTTGGTGAAGCTATGCCGCAGGCGTTCGACGGTGACGAAAGCTTCGTCCAACTCAGACCTGGGGAGTGTTGACGCGACGGATGCGAGCGTGGTCATGTTTTGCTCCTCGTTGTTCGGGGTAGGATTCATGACGTGCGACCTCCGTCGACCGGAATGATCGCCCCGGTGATCCAACCGCTCCTTGATGGGTCGAGGAGCAGGCTCACCATCTCCGCTATGTCCTCAGGCTTACCGATGCGGCCCATAGGGGTCGCCGCCAAGAGATCGGTGCGTAGCCTCTCGGCAGCCAGACCGTCAAGTCCCATATCGCTCCACATCGGGGTCCGTACCGGTCCCGGGAGGACAGCATTGACGCGAACCGCAGGAGCCAATTCGCGTGATAACGACCGGGTGAGACTGTTGAGCGCCGCCTTACTCGCACCATACAGCGATCGGCCTGGCATTGGAAGGGTACCTCCGACGGAAGAGACGTTGACGACTGCGCCATGGTGTTCGCGCAAATGTGGTAATGCAACCCGAATGAGGGTGGCAGGGGCCCACACGTTGATGGCGAACATCGTGGCGAAGTCGTCGTACGTCACGTTCTCAAGAGGAGCGAATCGGGCACGCCCAGCGTTGTTGACAACTCCGTCAACCCTCCCGAACCTCTCGACTGCGGCTGTCACCACTTTGTTTGCGGCTGACGGTCGAGTTAGGTCTTCGGCTATGACGGCGACCTGCTCGGTACTGAAATCAGCCGCCAGTGAGGCGAGCTTCTCAACCCGTCGACCTACGGCGACGATATTGGCGCCTTCACGAAGTAGGGAGGCCGCTATGCCACGGCCAATACCAGTACCGGCACCCGTGACGATGATGGCTTGTCCCGCCAGACCGTCGGTCCGGAATCCCGAATCCTTCTTCATGTGACCCAGTGTGATCAGAAGACTGGGCCCGACTGCATGGAGAGAACAGAAGTTGAACAGACTTTTGCAAGCGCATAGCAGTGCTATGTCATCCTCAGTCGCGAGGATCGACCGCAGTTGAGGGGAATCTATGACTACGAGCATACGGCAATTGGGCGACATCGAATCTTGGGACCTCACTGATCCTTCAACGTTTCTTCGTTCTGACCTCCATGACTTCTGGGCGAAGGTCCGGCAGGAACAGCCCCTCTACTGGCACCCTGCCAACGCTGTGAGGCCCGGCTTCTGGGTGGTGTCTAGGTATGACGACGTCGTACAGTGCTACCGGGACGCCTCGCGGCTCGGTTCCTCCCGAGGAACCGTGTTGGACGTCCTGCTCCGCGGAGACGACTCCGCGGGGGGGAGGATGCTCCCTGTTACAGACGGCGAATGGCATAGAAAGCTGCGCAAGCTCATGCGCAGCGCCTTGACAATGCCGTTGATGAAGGCTGCAGGAGAGCAAGCGGCGCAGCAACTTGAAGACAACATTGGCAGGCTGTGTGATGGGCAGATCTTCGACTTTGCCAGCGAGGTGGCGGAGAAGGTGCCGATTGGCATCACGTGCTCGTTGCTCGGCATTCCAGCCTCGGACGTGCCGTGGCTGCTGTCGTGCAGCAAGCGCGCCTTATCTTCGAAGACAGCATCCACAGACTGGATTGACGCGCTTGAGGCCCGTAACGAGATTCTCATCTATCTTGGCGATCTTGCTCGGTCACGACGGCAGGATCCGGGCCAGGATGTTGTGAGTGCCATCGCCAGGGCGACAATCGACGGAGAGCGACTCCCTCTTGACGACGTTGCCCTCAACTGCTATAGCCTCATTCTCGGGGGCGATGAGTCCTCTCGGGTATCCTCCATCAGCGCGGTACAGGTCTTTGAAGGTCGTCCAGATATCTGGGAGCAGGTGCGCACCGGGGTAGTCGATCTGGACTCTACTGTGGAGGAGATCCTGCGCTGGGCCACGCCAGCTCAGCACTTCGCGCGTACTGCGACAGAGTCCTTCTCACTGTACGGTCAGGAAATCGCTGAGGGTGACATCGTTACCCTATGGAACATATCGGCCAACTACGACGAGGCTCAGTTTGATTGTCCGCGTGAATTCCGGCCCACGCGATTTCCGAACAGACATGTTTCGCTAGGCGTCGGCCCCCACTTTTGTCTAGGAGCTTGGCTTGGCCGTGCCGAACTCAAGGCGTTTCTCATTGCCCTCACCACCCACGTCGTCTCGATGGAGATAGTCGGGGAAGTTTTACCCATTTACTCAACTTTCTTGCGTGGTGCAGCCTCACTTCCCGTACGCTTCAATAGGGCGAATCGACCTGGGAGAGTCTCATGAGCACTTTCAGTACATTGTTCGAGCGTCAGGTCGAACAGACCCCCGACACTCCCGCCCTACTCGACGATGATGGCGAGACCACGTACGATCAGCTCAATGCCCAGGCGAACCGACTGGCGCGGATCCTCGTCCGCCGAGGGTTTGGTCCCGATGACATCATTGCGGTGTCTCTGCCTAAAGGGCGCGAGCTTATCGTCGTGCTCCTCGCCGTAATGAAGTCAGGCGCGGCGTACCTGCCGCTCGATCCGGCCTACCCCGTGGAACGCATCCACCACATGCTGTCGGACGCGCGGCCGGTTCTATTCGTCACTTCGCAAGACTCGCGGATTGTCGTACCTGACGGCTTACCGGTGCTCCACCTTGACACGCCAGCAACACAAGCCGATCTGGAAACTGCTTCCCCCGCCAACGTCCGTGACGCGGAGCGTATCCAACCGCTGCGCGATGAGCACCTCATCTATATCATTTACACCTCTGGGTCAACGGGGATGCCCAAGGGCGTAGCCGTTTCACACACCGGCCTCGACGACCTGGTCCGTGCGCAACGGGATTTTCTTGACACCGGCCCAGGGCACCGGGTCCTGCAGTGGGCCTCGATGAGTTTCGACGCCGCGTTCTGGGACATTTCGATTTCGCTGCTATCCGGAGCTACTCTAGTCGTCGTCGACCAGCAACACTTGTTTCCTGGGCCCCTTCTCACAGATACCCTGCGCAGATATCGGGTGACCCACGCTGTTCTTCCCCCCGTTGCTCTCACGGCGATCGATGCGCATCTGCCCGACCTGATTGCAGTGATGTCCACCGGCGACACCTGTACGCAGGCTCTTGTCTCCCGCTGGTCACAGGGCCGCCGGATGTACAACGGTTACGGCCCGACGGAGACGACCGTTGGTGCGACGATTGCAGGACCGCTGCGTGCGAACGCCCGAGCGACAATTGGCCGGGCGTGGTCGGGCAGCGAGGTTCTTGTGCTCGACGAAGAGATGCATCGACTTCCCGACGGTGAGTGCGGAGAGATATACATTGCCAGCACTGGCCTCGCCCGCGGTTACCTGGGACAGCCGGGACTCACGGCCACTCGCTTCGTGGCTAACCCCTTCGGCTTGCCAGGATCCCGGCTTTACCGCACTGGTGATCTCGGCTACGTGGATGAAGATGGCGAGTTGGTTTTCGCTGGCCGCAATGACCAGCAGGTTAAGCTGCGGGGGTACCGTGTCGAACTTGGCGAGGTCGAGGCCGCGCTTTCAGACGTCCCGGGGATCACTATTGCTGTTGTCACAGTTCATGGCGATGGGCTTGATGCGCGGCTCATCGGGCACATCGTCCAAACCGATCCGATCGAACCGGATGTCATCCTCAAGACACTTGGCAAGCGACTGCCAGCCCACATGCTGCCGGACCGGCTCGTCGTCCACGATCGGCTGCCGACAACGCCGAACGGTAAAATCGACCGCAGCAAGCTAACGGTTGTCCCCCAAGAGGAACTAGCGCTCCGATCATCGTCTGTCGCAGTGACGGACCCTGAGCAAGGGGCACTGCCTGCCCTATCGCGGATAGTCTGCGAGATCCTCGGGCGGGACGTTGTCGAGCCTTCGGGAAACTTCTTCCGTTACGGCGGGAACTCCATCCTCAGCACCCACCTCGTGCGCTCTGTGTCCAAGGAGCTTGGAGTGCCACTTACGGTGCGTGCGGTCTTTGAAGCCCCGGACTTACGCTCGCTCGCTAAAGTAATCGACGCTCTCGCTGATCGTTGTGGGGGGGGCTAATTGAGACGGCTCCCCAGGCCTCTGGAGGCACGTTTATCACATGCTGAGTGAACTCCCAGAGGTGTCCTTCCTGGTCGCGCACCAGGTACTGACGCAGCCCATAGGCCTTGGTCAGTGGAGAATGGATAACTTCGGCGCCCTCAGAAACGGCTCGTGCATAATGCCGGTCGACGTCGGATACCCATACGATTACCTGCTTGCACGAGGCCTTCCGGCACGGCGTGGGGGCCTCTCCGGAGGACCGTCGCAGCATCACAACTCCTCCTAATTCAGTGACCATCTCAGCGTGCCGAATCTCGCCCTCAGCGGGCTGCCGCAGGAGCGGTCTCAGTCCAAACACCTGCTCAAGCCAGTCAAGGGCGCTGTTCACGTCCTTATAGGCAAGCTCGACGACGGCGGTGGGGTAGCCAGCTGCGGGGTCATACATCAAACGGTCCTTTTGGCGATGGCTGCGGCCAGGTACTTCGCAGTGGTGGTAGACTTTTCTTTGACAAGCGCCTCGGGAGTCCCCTCGAACACGATCCTACCACCGTCGCAACCCGCCCCCGGTCCTAGATCGATGATCCAATCGGCGTGCGCAATGACGGCCTCATTATGCTCGACAATGATGAGCGAATGCCCTGTGTCAACGAGGGTGTCGAACATTTCCAGGAGGACATGAACATCAGTTGGGTGCAGACCCGTCGTCGGTTCGTCCAGGACGTAGATCCTCCTCTTCGTCGTAAGTTCAGAGGCCAGTTTGAGACGCTGGCGCTCACCCCCGGACAGCGTCGACAGCGGCTGGCCCAGGGCAAGATAACCTAGCCCCACGTCCCGCAGCCGATTGAGTACCGCAACAACCTTGGGCACCTTCGCTTGGCCTGATGCGAAGAACGTCACGGCCTCATCTACCGGCATATCGAGGACCTTGCTGATCGTGTGACCTGCTAGTGTGTGGTCAAGCACAGAATCCCGAAATCGTTTGCCATCGCATTCATCACAGGTGAGCCCCGAGGAAGTAGTGAGGCCGAGGTCTGTGAAGATGACGCCGGTTCCATTGCATGTGGGACAAGCGCCTTCGGAATTCGGGCTGAAGAGTGAGGCGCTGACATTATTCGCCTTCGCAAAGGTTTTCCGGATCGGTGTCATAATGTCGCAATACGTTGCGGGGAAACTGCGACTGCCGCCACGTAAAGGCTTTTGGTCGATAACGGTGACGTCTTCTCTGACTGCAAGGCACTCCTCGACTAGTGAACTCTTGCCGGAACCAGCCACGCCCGTGATCACAGCAAGCACTCCAAGGGGTAGATCGACGTTAATGTCGTGAAGATTGTGCGATCTCGCGTTGCGCAGTTCAAGCATACCCTTGGGCTTGCGCACGCGTGTCTTGAGACTCAGACCCTCGTGCAACACCGTACTCGTGAGAGTCCCGGCGCTCGCCAGAGCCCCAACGGAGCCCTCGAAACAAAGCCGACCACCATCGACGCCTGCACCTGGCCCAAGCTCGATGATGTGATCGGCTGCGCGGATGACGTCGGGCTTGTGTTCGATGACCAGAACGGTGTTGCCTTTGTCCCGCAACCCTCGGAGCATTTGGATTAACTTCGTAACGTCGCTCGCATGCAGCCCGGCAGTGGGCTCATCGAAGACATAGGTGATATCCGTGAGAGGTGAGCTGAGATAGCGGATGAGTTTGCTACGCTGCGCCTCCCCGCCAGACAGCGTGCTGGTAGCCCGGCTGAGCGACAAGTAACCCAGGCCGATGTCAATAAAGCCCTGGAGCGCGACCTCAATCGTTGACAAGAGCGGCTTTACTTCGGGTCGATCGACCTCTTTGATCCAGGTAAGAAGATCGTTCACTTCCATGGCGGAAAGGTCAGCAATGTTAAGCCCATCGATCCGAGGCGCGCGCGCGCTTTCATTGAGCCGGGTACCCTCGCACATATTACATGTAACAAGCGTCACAGTTCGCTCGACGAAGGCTCGGATGTGCGGTTGCATGCTGCTCCGTTCCTTGGCGAACAGTCCCTTCTGTAGCCGTGGAACCAGGCCCTCGTAGGTGACATTATAATGACCCACTTTGAGTTTGCGTGGCTCCGAGTAGAGAAAATCTCGGCGCTGCTGGTCTGAAAATGTTTCAATCGGCCGGTCTGGATCTAGCAACCCGCTTGTCGCATATAGCCGGTAACCGTAACTGCCTACATGGTAACCAGGCACCTTAAGTGCGCCATCGGCGAGGCTCTTCGTGCGGTCGAAGAGCGCGTCTACGTCGACATCTGAAATCTGACCGAGACCCTCGCATTTCGGACACATTCCTCCAGCAACATCGTAGGTCTTCTCTTCGACCTTTCCGCTGCCCTGGTCGACAGTCACAGCATTTGCGAGAAACGGCGAAATATTGAAAGAGAACGCCCGAGGTGACTCCAGTCGAGGCGTGGCCGCTCGACTGAAAAGGATGCGCATCATGGAATCGAGGTCGGTCATTGTGCCCACCGTCGAGCGCGGACTGCGTCCGACGCTGTCCTGACCAACGATGATCGCCGCCGTCAATCCGTCTAGTGCGTCGACGTCGGGGCGTGAGACCGGCGGCATAAAGCCTTGCACGAAGGAGCTGTAAGTCTCGTTGATTAGGCGCCTGGACTCCGCCGCCACCGTGTCGAAAACAAGCGAACTCTTGCCCGACCCCGATACGCCAACAAATACAGTGAGGGCATGTTTTGGAATTGTGATCGAAAGGTTTTGCAAGTTGTTTTCTCGTGCGCCGAGGACGCGAATCTGCTCCATGGTGGTGCTAGATTTAGCCATGTTATCATCCTAACTTGCTATGTTTGGTCGCTCTGGTGCAGGAATGCCATCGAATACCCCGTGGTTAGTGGTTATTAGTGGATTCGCGTAGGCTGCGCGGTCGAATATCTGGCCATGCCTCCTCCACGTAGGCCATGGCCTGGTCCCGGCTTACCGGCCCGAACCGGGACTCCCAACCCGATGGGATCGGTGCAAAGATTGGCCACAGAGAGTGCTGCTCCTCATCGTTAACGAGGACGTAAAATTTGGCGGAGTCATCATCGAAGGGGTTCATCTGATTCCTTTCTTTGAGGCCGGACTGGGCCCGGCGGGAAGGCACTTACAGGAGCTTGCCCAGCGAGCGATTTACCTCATGGGCGATGTCGGTCGCGTTCTTGGGCCACATCATTTCGTTATGGGCGCAGTTCACCTCGATTCGATGTATAGTCCCCTGTACAAAACTCTCCCAGCATCGCTCAAGGCGGGTGAGGTCGTCCTTGGGTTCTTTGGTCTCGGCGTCAACGGTCGCCACGAAGAGCGTGAGGTCTCCAGCGAATGAGGGAGACGCGTACTCGGTCATGAAGCGTGAGTGCTCGACGAAGAGTTCACCGGACCTAGCCACGACTTGCTCGAACTCTTCGGCGCCGGACAGCTGACCCATATAGTGCGCAAGGTAGCGACGCACGACTACGGGGTTGGGAACCTGGAAATGCTTGAATTCTGTCGATGGTCCGGCATCGAAGACGAAGAGACTCCTCACCTCGCGCTCCATAAACTGTAGTTCGGCTGCGACCGCGTGGGCGATAGGTCCACCAAGAGACCACCCAGCAAGATTATACGGCCCTTTAGGCTGGTATGTCACGATCTGGCGTGCAAAGTCGCGCACGACCTCCGACATGCTTCCTGGGCGATCCTCACCATGGAATCCGCGCGCCTGAAGGGCGAGCACCGGCCGCTCCCTGTCGAGCTGGGTAGCAAAGCCGAGGTAGGCCCATCCTAGGCCACCGCCAGGAGGGATAAGCCACAGCGGTGCTAGTTTGCCAGTACTCCTGATTGGTAGCACCGAACCCGTTGGGTCTTCAGCCGTGAGGCTTGGGGCGGACGAGCCAATGTGGCACGCTAATTCGTGTACAGTCGCGTGCTCGAAGACCACTCTCACGGGAACATCAATCCCGAGTTCTTCGTTGATGAGCCAAACGAGGCGGATCACCTGAAGTGAGCTTCCGCCTAGATCGAAGAAGTCGTCGTCTGGGCCAACAGAATCGACTTCGAGAACGTTCGTGAACAACCTCGCCACCTCTGTTTCCAGAGGGGAGAAAGATGCTTCCTCCCGAGTCGTTCGAAAATTGGTTACAAGGTAGTTCCCCGACTCGATGCGCTCTGGTATCCAGCGTCTAGGGAGGATTTTAGATAGATGCCGCCGGGCGGCCCCACAGATTCGGCGGCTGTGTTCGTCACGCAGTGGGTTGTTTGCAACGCTATCAGATTCGGTATACGCTGAGAGATAGAGACCGTCGAGGCTTTCTTCCGGGGCGCGTGGAACCATGAAGACAGCGTCGAACAGGGTAGGGTCTTTTGCGGACCAGGTGCAGGCAACCTCGATTCCGTTCGCTGCTCCCCACGCGTGCTGATCTTCCGGGTCAAGAGCCTCGTGGGGATCGCGGCCAACTGGCAAGCGCCTACGATTGAGCAGACCGGAAAGTCGCACTGAGCCCTCGTTGTGAACCGCGCCACGGAGGTCATTAAGGTCATTGATGTCGACCCCCCATCTGAGACTGCGCACCGTCGAAACATCCCGCACCACGGTGGGCTCCTTCACAATGATGACGTCGTAACGATGGGCGGTAAGCTCATTGTCGTCGTTTCCGCGCTTGAGATGGATCGCAATGGACACCTTATTGTCAAAGTCTGCACGGAGGCTATGGAAGAACTCTGGTGACACGAGGAGCTCGTACTCGTCCGTTCTGTGAGGCCTAATGGATTGCTCCGAATGAGGCTCGTCGAGGCTCCGTACATCACCGATAAAGAGACTGCCGCCCGGCATAAGCATGTTGACAGCTGACCGGAGGACCTGGCGTAGGTAATCGGTGTGAGGGAAGTACTGGATCACTGAATTGAGAATGATGGTGTCGAAGTGCTCACTGGGAAGGCAATCGCATTCGTGGGCTGAGAGCCGGCGTAGAACGAGCCGGTCTCCGATGTCTGGGAAAGCAGAGCCGAGCTCCTGCAGGCGTTCGATTGAGGCCATCGCAACGTCTGTAGCCCAGTACTCCTTCACATCACCAGCCAACTCGGCAGCCAGGAGTCCAGTTCCTGCTCCAATTTCCAGTGCCCGACGTGGGTGCAGTCCTCTGATCCGCTCGACGGTGGCGTCACGCCAAGTCTCCATCTCGGCGATAGGGATGGGCTGACGATTGGATCGGCGAACCCAACCACGGAAGTCCGAGCCGATGGAACCTTCGGCCGACGCTCCTTGATAAAGTGACTCGTAGAGGGACTTCCAACGTTCGACATATTCGTCAATTGAGGATGCTGAAGCCGACACTGACTCGGTGATGCGGGCAAGCACCCGATCCCCCTTTGCAGAAGGAAGGGGCTCTAGCGTGACTTCTTCAACGAACGGCAGTTCCTCTAGGGCGTCCAGGACGAGGGCATCGGGGTAGGGACGGTTCGTTACTTGAACCGACCTCATTGCACTAAGCAGTTCGACGGTGCCATCCTCGATGAGTCGGGCGAGACGTCCGGTGCGTCGCCAAATCCCGTCGAGGTCACCTGTGCAGGGGGGAGAGGACGAAGTTGACCGGCCGAAGACAATAACGGGGCGATCGGCCCATCCGTCGGTGACGATCAATTCACCGAAGAACCCGTTTGGAAGGGGCCTATCAAAAGTGTCCACTGCAGTGACTCGTTCGTCACGCGAAGGGATCTGCGTCTCCCCGCCTTTAGCTCCAAGTGGGACGAGGGCGAAGCCGGAAAGATTTACTAGAACCCTGAGGACAACGTTGTCAGGACAACGGTCCAACGCCGCGCGTGCACGCGTGTCGTCAAACTCGTCTGTTGTTACGACCACTTGGCTGACCCGGCCTGTCTCCGCCATTTCGTAGAGCTCAGGTCCACCAAAGAGTGCAGTGACATCCTGCGGCAGCGAGTTCGAGGGCTCATTTAGGACCATCTCGTGACCGCCAAGCAGGCAGGAAAAGACTTCGAGGACACCAGCGAGAGTCTGCAAGCTGCTGGAACAGATTACTCGTTGTGGGTCCGTACCTAGCCTGAAGATGTCTCCAGGCCCTTGACAGTTTTGTAATAGTTCCGTTCTGGACAGCCCAACGAGAAGAACCTGGCCGTCTGGTGTAACAGCCTCAACAAAACACGCGGTGGATTGCTCGTTTGAAAGGGATGGTGCCGCGCTGGCGCCAGTGGCGACGGCGTCAGCGATGAACTGGGCGTCAACGACGGCGGCCGGGTTCAGGTGCTGGATTATGCGCTCGGTCCACCCACGCGCGTCTGTGGGATCGGTGATGATGAAGGGGACGCCAAGGCGCACCGCGGCGAGAATCGTCGCGATGGCGGAGCTGGAGCGCGGAAGGTCGATCACGATGGGTGACGTGCTGTCTCCAAGGTGTTCTACGAGGGCCTCTGCCACGGAGTCCGATGCTCGAAACAGCTGTTCGAAGGTGACTGCGGTGCCATCGGCAGACCGGATGGCGGCCCGGTGCCGCGTGCGGTTGGCGGCGTTCTCCAGGAGGATAGCTAACGTCGGGCCCTGTTTGTCCACAGCGGCCAGCGTGATCGCTGGCTGACCTTCAACGAGGGACAGTGATGACAGTGGAGTGTCGGGGCTTGCAAGCCAGGTGTCGAGCAGTGTCTTCCAGGCCCCGATGAGCCGAGCGACAGTTTCGGGTTCGAGGATGTCCGTCGAGTACTCGACCTCGCCACGCACGCTCGCCAATCCATCGGAATCCACCTCCTCGAAGAGGTTGAAGAACAAGTCGAAGCGGGCGACCCTCATCTCCACCGGCTCATGTGTTACCTCAAGCCCGGGAATGTCGAACTGCGGACGGAGATTGTTCTGCAGCGCCAAGCACACTTGGAAGAGAGGGTGGTGTGCAGTGGAACGCGATGGGTTCAACTCGTCCACGAGGTATTCGAAGGGGATGTCCTGGTTGGCATAAGCGTCGAGGCTCTGTCGTTTGACTCGTTCCAAAAGTTCCATGAGAGTTGGATCATTGGCGAGCGAAACGCGTGCTACCCAGGTGTTGACGAAAAAGCCGACAAGAGGTTCCAGGGATTCGTCCGTGCGCCCAGCGATGGGCGCACCGAGAGGGACATCATCACCAGCCCCGAGGCGCGACAATACTGCGGCGAGGGAGGCATGCAGAGCCATCGACATTGTGCTCCCAGTGAGGAGACACAACCGCCGCAAGCGGGTGACTTGGTCATGGCTGAGTTCCACGGGCACAGTCCGCCCCTGAAATGTAGATACATCAGGGCGGGGGTGGTCCCAGCGGATTGGCAGTTCATCGGGGAGGTCGCGAAGTGCCTCGCGCCAGTAATCTAGTTGCTGATCGCGAACCGAGCCCGGTCCGTCCTGCTTAAGGACCCGCTGTTGCCACAGCGAGTAGTCAGCGTACTGGACGGGCAGCGGCTCCCACTGCGGTGCAAAGCCTGCCCGTCGGGCCTTATAGGCGTGGCTGAGGTCCCTGGACAGATTGGGCAGGGACCATCCGTCGGCTGCGATGTGGTGTAGCGACAACAGGAGCACAGCGTCGTCGGGTCGTAGAATCATGTAATCGGCACGGATCGGGAGATCCCGGTCCAAAGAGAAAGGCATTCGAGCGGCTCGGCTCAGCGCCTCGCTGAGTTGGTCGGCGGATACGGCCTGCTCAGTCCAGGGCACATGACAGACCTCGATGTCGAGGACCTGCTGGTACACATTGCCCTCACGCTCGACGAAAACCGTGCGCAGGGCCTCATGCCGCGAAACAACATCAACCACTGCTGCGCGCATAGCCTCACGGTCAACGGGACCGCGAAGCCGTAGGGAGAATGGGATGACGTATGTGGGCGAAGGGCCCTCGAATCGGTCGAGAAACCATAATCGTCTTTGTGCGTAGGAGGCCGGTGTGAGGGCAGTCCGGTTCTGTGGAATCACCCGCTCATGGCCGGCGTGCAGACGCGAGAGGTGGCTGGCAAACTCACGCACAGTGGGTGCATCGAAGATAAGACGAATGGGAACCTCCACGCCGAATTCTTCCCTCACCCGGCTGGCCACACGTGTGGCGAGGAGTGAGTGTCCACCAATCTCGAAGAAGTTGTCTTCAAGGCTGACACTGCTTAGGCCGAGGACTGATTCATAAATCCTCGCGATCTGCGCCTCAATCTCCGTCGCGTTTTGGTCGAGGCTGCCAGCGGACGG
This sequence comes from Actinomyces sp. Marseille-P3109, assembly GCF_900323545.1. Lineage (NCBI taxonomy): Bacteria > Bacillati > Actinomycetota > Actinomycetes > Actinomycetales > Actinomycetaceae > Actinomyces > Actinomyces sp. Marseille-P3109. The sequence continues at coordinate 24,712 of NZ_OOHN01000007.1, read as the reverse complement.
GGCGAGGTTTCTCAACGCCGCCCGGTCAATTTTACCGTTTTCGGTCAGGGGCACACTCGGGATCGGGATGACAGCAGACGGGATCATGTAGCCCGGGAGGATCTTTGCCAAGCCATCGCGTGTCCGCGCTGGTAGTTCCCCGACCGCCTTCGCCATGGAGGGGTTATTTACGAGGCGGAGCGCTCCTGTCCGGGGCCGGAAACCGTGCGTCAGCAACGCGGCCCCGCGCTCGGCGCGCACGAGAACGATGTCGATCAGGTCTATCCCCTCGGGAGCGGGCGTGAGCACCGCATGCCACCCCATGTTTCGGCATGCGGTCCGCAACGCGACGCGGTCGACCGAAGGAACACCTGGGTCAGCGGATTCCTCGGTGCCCACGGAGCGGGCGAGGGAGATCTCGTTGTGCATCGTCGCGTCGGCGAGACTCCTTATGATGACAGCGGGTTCTTCGACGCTGGCCAGGAGGGAGCGCAGGATCGTCATGTCACCGTTCCATTTCACGGTCGGAAGGTTGGCTGCATCTATGAGAGGAGATTGTCCCTTTGCCTTGTGAACCAGCACATCATACCGATGGCGCGAGAGCTCGTTCACGAACCCCACGTCCTTGAGCCGTACATCGACGGTGGCGTTGTCGAAAACGGATGCCCAATCGACGAAGAACTCTGGGTCGACTAGGAGTTCCTTCTCCAAGAACTCGGCCTGCATGACTGCCGCCATGAGCTCCTCAGGCCGAGCATGCGGGGCGCGGGCGTGTTGTACTGCGGTCTGGAAAGTACGGTAGGTCCATCGTCGCCGAACGTCGCCGATTACGAGGACGCCGCCGGGGGCCAGCCGAGACCAATACGTGTCGAGCACCTCTCTCAGATAGTCAGCGTGGGGGAAGTACTGGACAACAGAGTTTATGACGATGGCATCAAGACTGGTTGGCAGACCAGTAGGGTCATCTGCGGGTTGGTGAGAGAGTTCAACCCGGGTGCTCCATGGCATGGCGGTCTTCAGACGAGTGAGGCGAGCGATGGCTACGCTGGAAACGTCAGTGCCGTGGTAGCTACCTACATATGGTGCGATCTTGGAGAGGATCAAGCCGGTTCCGACACCGATCTCAAGCACCCGCTCGGGGGCCGATGCCAAAATCCTTTCGACTATGGCGTCACGCCATTCTCGCATATCATCAACATGTATCGGCTCACCGGTGTAGCTTGACGTCCACAGACTGTAGTCCTCGCCCAGCTCGTTATTGCTCTCGGAGTCATACCCTTGATCGTAGACAACCTCCCAGTCGACAACATGTTGGGCGACATCGGAGGATCCGGTTATCGCCTGGTAGTCTGGGACGACATGGGCGATTACCTGGCGCTCCCCGTACTCATCCTTGGGAACTGAAACGATCGCATGGGCGATGTCCGGCAGATGGTTCAGGGCATGCTCAATCTCACCCAGTTCAACTCTGAAACCTCGGATCTTGACCTGGCCATCGGCGCGGCCGTGGATGGCGATGATCCCGTCCTCGAAGTAGGAGGCTCGGTCACCAGTGCGGTACATTCGCGCGCCGGCCGGACCGAAGGGATCGCTGACGAAATGGCTCGCGGACAGTCCGGGCGCCCCCGCATAGCCGAGGGCCAGAACCTCGCCACCAATGTAAAGGTCTCCCTCAGTGCCCGGACGGCATGGCTCCAGAACATCGTCCAGGACGTAGTAGCGAGCGTTGGCGATCGGCCGGCCGTAAGGGATACTTCGCCATGCGGGATCCACCTCGACGACGTCGTGGTGGTTGGACCATACCGTCGCTTCCGTTGCGCCGCCGAGGCTTACGAGTTGAGCGCAGGGCGCCAGCGCGTGCAGGCGGTCTGGCAGATCCAGAGGTGTGAAGTCTCCAGAGAGATAGACGAGCCGTAGGGCATCGGTCGTGGTAAGCGGCCCACGGTCATTGAGAACGTCGAGAACCCGATAGAGCGTTCCGGGGACGGAGTTCCAGTACGTGATGCCCTCATCCAGCAGAACTCGCAGTTGTAGTTCGGGATCGCGCTGTTCGAGGTAATCCGCAACGTAGATGCTGCCGCCGGCACCAAGCACGCCGAAAATGTCAAACACAGACAGGTCGAAGTCAAGCGATGTGACACAGAAGCCAACGTCACTAGCCGAGAAGCCGTACGACGCGCGACACCAACAGATGAGGTTATGCACCGGCCGGTGTGTCACCTGCACCCCTTTCGGGCGTCCGGTGCTTCCGGAGGTGAAGATGACGTACGCAGAGTTGTCCGCCGTCGCAACGGGTGTGGGATTGCGCTGCACATCGAGGGACGGAGTCCGGGTTACGACATCCACTTTGATCAGGCGCACTCCTGGGGGAGTGGCCCACTCATGACTAGTCCCCGACACGAGAATAATCTGGGTGCATGTCGAGGCGACCATCTCGGCCACTCGATCGGTGGGTAGAGTTGTTCCGATGGGTAGGTAGGCACCGCCCGCCTTGAGGATGCCGAGTACTGCCGAAACCATGGCAGGGGACCGTTCGGTGCTCACGCCAACAAACGTCTCTGGACCAACGCCTTGGCGCTTAAGCTCCCAAGCGATTGCATTCGCTTGTTCGTTCAGCTCCTGGAATGTTACGTTACCAAGGAGCGAACGCACGGCGACAGCATCAGGGGAGGCCACAGCCTGGCGCTCGATAGGCAAGTGAATCAACTCGGCGTCGGGGTAAAGAACTTCTGTCGCATTCCAGTCGTACAGAGCTCGATTGCGATATGAGTTAAGACTTGCTGTGATGGGGCGGGTGGGTAGCGAGATCATTGCTACCGATTGCGATGGGTCCTGGACGGCAGCCCGGATGAACTCAAAAACTGCTTCGACGAGCCAACGGGCTGTATCTTCGTCGAAGAGATCTGTGGCGTACTCGACGTCAAGCACTGCGCTTCCGTCTGGGTGGGGCATCCAGTTAAAGAGCAGCTCGAACTTAGCTGTTGCTGTGTGTACTGGCTGCATGTTGATGGTCTCGCCTTCCAGCACCAGTTCGCGTCCCACGCCGCTCTGCCAGGCAGACGCCACCTGGAACAGTGGTGGGTGGCTGAGTCCGCGTTCGGGCGAGAGCACCTCAACGACCCGTTCGAAAGGCAGGTCCTGCCGGTCGTAGGCGGCGAGGGCTTTGGCCGTAGCAGATGCGAGGAGGGTGGAGAAACTATCATTCGGCCGGATCTGAAGACGCAGAACCCACGTGTTGGCGAGAAAGCCAATGAGCCCCTCAAGGGCTTCATCGACGCGCCCCGCGATGGGCGCCCCCAGGGCCACGTCCTCATTTCCGCCGATCACAGACAGAGTTGCGGCGAGGGCGGACTGGAAGACTATGGCCTCGCTACTGCCAGCGTCGTGAGACAGAGATCGGAGCCCGTCCAGGATGTCTGACGGTACCTGGACGACGACATTGGCACCGCGGCTCGTGGGCCGTTCGGGGCGGTCGCGGTCGAAAGGAAGCGCGATCGGCTTATCGAGCCCCGCCAGCTCATCGCGCCAGTAGGAGAGTTGCTTGTTGTAGAGACTGCTCGGATCGTCTTCGTCGCCCAGCTCGGCTCGCTGCCACTCGGCATAGTCGACATATTGCAGCATGGGGTCATCCCATTCTGGGGCTACACCTGTCCGCAGTGAGGCGTATGCCTGGACGAGTTCGTCGGCGACGATACCGAGCGAGGCACCATCACAGGCTATGTGATGCACGACGAGGCACATCACCACTCCGGCCTGTCCGGTGTCGATGACGTGCGCCCTGATAGGGAGGTCCTTGGCGAGGTTGAAGCAGATGCGGGCGCTTGCAGTGCAAAGGTCACTGACCTCGGTTGGGTTCACTGTGCCAAGGTCGAACCAGGGCAAGGCTCGTTGGTTCGCCGGTTGTACGCACGGCTCGGGTTCACCATCGACGTCTCTGTAGGTCGTTCGCAGGACGTCATGGCGAGCGAGCACGTCATGGAATGCGGTGCGTAGGACCGCGAGATCGACCCCCGAAGGGAAATGGAGAGAGACGGCGATGTTGTAAATCGGCGACGAAGCGTTGTAGCGGTTGAGAAACCACATGCGATGCTGCGCGAAAGAAATCGTCACGATGGTCTCCTTCTAGTACGTCTTGTTGCGTGTGATAGCACGTCGATGGGTGGTTTCAAACTTGTCCCAGCGGACGCTCAACTCATGGACGGTACGGGCCGCGAACAATTCCTGGATTGGAACCTCGACGCCTAGGTTAGTGCGGATTCGGGAAACGAGTCGGGTTGCAGTAAGTGAGTGGCCGCCGGAAGCGACAAAATCATCACAAACCCCAACCTGGTCCAGGCCCAGCACTTCGGCGAATAACTGACAGAGGGTGACTTCAAGATCGGATGAGGGAGAAATGTAGGAGTTGTCACCCGCTTTGGGTTCCGGCAACTGTGTCCTGTCGACTTTGCCGTTCGGGGTAAGGGGGAAGGCATCAAGGACGACCGTAACGGACGGGTGCATGTGTTCAGGTACCTCGCGCTTGAGGAACTCCTCGAGAGCGCGGGGTTGTTTTAGTGTAGGATCCTGAAGGACAAGGTAGGCGATGAGTCGTGCAAGCCCACCCTCTTGAGCCTGCATGGCGACCTGGACCTGGCGCACGTCAGGGTGGCGCATGAAGAGATGCTCAACGTCGCTGAGTTCAATCCGCATGCCGCGCAACTTGACCTGGGTATCGCTGCGCCCGAGAAATTCGATCTCCCCCCGCTCGGTCCAGCGAGCCAGGTCACCTGTGCGATACATCCGTTGCCCGGGATACTCAGCAAACGGATTTGCCACGAACCGGGCGGCGGTGACCCGCGGGGAGTTGAAGTATCCGTCGGCTAGCCCTGTGCCGGCTATCCATAATTCTCCTACCTCCCCAATGGGTACAGGATGTAGGGCACGATCTAGGACGTAGGCGTGCGTGTTGAGAGTGGGACGGCCGATCGAGGGTGGCGGCGAATCGTGTAAGAATGCGGCTGTGGACCAAATCGTCGTTTCAGTGGGTCCGTAGACGTTGACGGCGGTAGAGACGTTGCGGGTGAGTCGATCTGCTAACGTCGAGTCTAGCGCCTCCCCTCCCACAAGGACACGGAAGTCTTCGATGTTGGGCATCTGGTCGGCGCATAGGCACCGCCACAATGAAGGCGTCGCCTGCATCGTCGTCACCCCCGTCTCGCGGACGAGGCGCCACATCTGCTCGGGGTCGGTCCGTTCCTCGTCGTTTGCGATGACAACGGCGGCGCCCCTGACAAGGGGTTGGAAGAGTTCAAGGAGAGAAATATCGAATGAGATGGTCGTAACAGACATCCAGCGGTCTAGCTCCGTGGTTTCGACCACTCGCTGCATTGACTCTAGGAAGTTCGCAAGAGCGTCATGCCCCACGAGGACACCTTGGGGGCGACCGGTGGACCCCGAGGTGAAAAAGGCATATGCGTCGTCAACGGTTGTGATTGTGACCTCTAGGTGGTCCGATTCAACGCACGCCCAGGGTCTGGCGTTGGCGAGGTCGGAAGAAATGATCGTAACCGGCTCACTGTCCTCAAGGATCATGTCGCGACGGGAGGCGGGCAGGGCTGGGTCGATCGGGATATACACGGCACCTGCCCGCCAGATGCCGAGGATCGCCGCAATGCAGGTCATGGAGCGGGGAACGGCGACGGCGACCTTGTCACCTCGGCAGACGCCAATCTTGTGTAGCCATTCTGACACACGGGCCGACTCCAGATCCAGTTCGGAGTAGGTCCACGTCGATCCATCATGGATGACCGCCACGTTGTCGGGCAACTGCTGCGCACAGCGGCGGAACTGCTCCACGACCGGAACATGCGGGTAGTCTCCGGTGGTTTCGTTCCAGGTGTGGATGAGCCGTTCGCGCTCGCCCGGAGTGCACTGCTCGATTTCAGCTAGCCGGGTCAGCGGCGCGTCTATGAAGGTGTCGAGGACAGCGGCCAGGGCCGTGGAGAGCCGCTCAGCACGTCGTCGAACAGACTGTCCGCCCCGGTACTGAATCATAGCCGAGAACACTGGATCCGCGGCTGCGAGCAGAGTGAAAGGATAGTGCGTAGGTGAGTATGGCGTGATTCCTGTCACGGTGAGGTTGGCGGCTAGGCTTGCCTCGCGCAGGGCACTGTGATCGATGGGAAAGGACTCGACGACCACGATGCTGTCGAAGAGCTCTTGACGGTTCGTAGCCGCGAGGATTTGCCCGAGTCCAACTCCCCAATGGTCCATCGTCCGCAGGCTGGTGGCTTGCACCTGCCGGGCCACGTCGGCGAGGGTATGTTCCAACTTGGTGTGAACACGGACCGGAACCGTGTTAGCGAGCATACCAATGCATTCCTGAGACCCCTCGACCTCGTGCGGACGCACAGCCACGGTATTCCCGAAGCAGACGTCCTCAGAGCCCGTGACGACCGAGATGGCGACGGCCCAAGCGGACTGGAGCAGGACGCTAGTCGTGACCCCGAGTGCAGCGGCGCTGGTGGTAATCCGAGCGCTTTGCTCCCGCCCTAGCACAACGGCGACTTCACCGAAATCGACGCTCTCGGCATCTTCGTTGACATATAAGCTCCCCGGGAGAAGCAGTGGCGCCTCGAGGCCTTGGAGCTCGGTAGTCCACGCGGTGGCTCCAAGGTCTTCGGTGTCCACGATGTGGCGTAGCGCCGAGCGGAATCGGGTGTCAATGTGAGTCGGATAGGGGCCTTCCTGCGCGTAGGCCTGGAGGATCTCAGTGAGGAGCAGGGGTAGGGACCAGCCGTCAAGCAGGATGTGGTGAGCAGTAAGGCTCAGGCAGAACGTCTGCTCGCCGAGCAGGTAGAGCGTGAACTCCAAAGGCGGAGAAGCTGCGAGGTCGAAACTGGAACTCCGGGCTTCCGCTAGGAGTTTCTGGAGCGTCGTTTCAGACGGTGAGTGGCCGGGGCGGAGATCAACGACGTTGAAGGGAACGAGGTTATCGGCTGCGGGGAGCACGACCTGAAGAGGCTCTCCGCTGTCAGAACTGACGAAGATAACGCGCAGATTTGGAAGACGGCGTTGCGTCGTTTCAACTGCGGTACGGAGGCGGTCAGCGTTGACATTTCCCTCAAGAGAGAAGGCGAACTGCAGCTGGTAGGCGTCACCTGCGGTGCTTGAGCGCAACCAGTGATAATACAGCCCGCGCTGAAGTGGTGTCAAAGGCCAGATCTCCTCAATTTGGCCGTAGCGCTGGGTAAGGTCGTCCCATTCCTGACTAGAGACATGCCGTGCGAGCATGCCAAACAAATCCTCTGGGAAGTCAGTCGCGAGATCGTGCAATGCTGAGAGGTTCTGCTGCCAGTCTTGAGCAATCTTCTCCACGACCTCACGCCGCAGATGGCGGGTGGCGAATGTGAAAGTCGCAGTGATTACCTCAGAGTCGGCGTTTCCGATCGACGCGGTGTCGAGGTTGAGTACTGATGCTAAAGGCATCTGTGGGTCAGTGGCTGGGACGATTACAGGTGTGCGTTCTGAGGGCGCCCATGGGCTGCCTGCCTCGTAGGCGCCAAAGCGTCCTAGGTAGTTGAACCCAACATCGTCGGCGCGGGGCACTGAAGGTGCGTTAAGGGACTGGCTGCGACCATAAGCCTCAAAAACATACGACGTCACTTCGCTAGGTAAACTCGCCTTAGCCCGTAGCACCCGGTACACCGTCTGTGTGACGAATCGGCTGGCATTGGGGCGCGACTTGGCCAAGTCCGAAACATCAATGCGAAGCGGGTAGACCGTGGTGAACCAACCGACGGTCTGGGCAGGATCGCGCCCATCCGGCAGGGTTCTGTCGCGGCCGTGCCCCTCCATCCGAACAACGACCGGTCGCGATGCGCTCTCGGGTAGCGCGTCGATATATGCAGCGAGGAGGATGTCCTCAATACTGCATTCAAGGCGTTCGGCAATCCACGTTCTCAGCCCCCGGCTGAGGGGGGCGGCCAGCTCAAGGTGTACTGTTTCGGATGTACCTGTGACGTCCTTATCAGGGTCTAACTCGACGCCGTCGTGCGGGATACCGTCGAGGTACGCAGCCCAAGCTCCCGGGCTGGAACTCGACGGGTAGGTAGAAATGTGGTGGAGGTGGTATGACCATTCCGCGAAGGTGACTGAAGGATGCGGCAGGTGACATTCATCATCAACCAGCACCGAATCGTAGATGGTCGCAAGATCGTCAAGTATGACCTGCCAAGACACGCCGTCTATGACAAGATGATGGAATGCGCAGATTAGGAGTCCAGTAGTGCCCGTTGGGCCGGCGAGGAAGACGAACCGTACAAGATCACCGTTTTGCGCATCAATGTGAGCGAGCGCGGTAGCAGCATAGGTGTTCAAGGCGTCGATCTTGAACCCTGTAGGAGCCTCTGGGACTTGGACTATATCGAGGATCTGGTCAGCCGCAAACTCGCCCGGCTCGCTTGCAACCATTGACCCTCCAACGCGACGCGAACGCAGCGCGTCGTGCCGTTCTAGAAGCTGCTGCACGATGGCCAAGAGGGCCTCAGAGCGCAGTCCAGCGGGCGTCGTGATTGCTATCCATTGCGCGAAACGGTTGAAAGCGTCGGCTCGATTAAAGACGGCGGCCGCCGGAGGCAGCGGATACTCCCGGAGTCTGCTCGACCCGCCGCCCAAGGGGACAGCAGAGGACTTTGCCTGAGTCATGCGCACGGCCAGGCCTTCTACCGTTCGGCGCTCGAAGACATCTCGTACGGTGAGTGCTAGACCGGCTCGACGGGCCAAGGAAGATAGCCGCATTGCCATGATACTGTCACCACCGAGCTGGAAGAAGTCGTCACCCGCCGCAACCTCGGAGCGCCCGAGCACCTTCCGGAACAGATCGGCGATTCTCTGCTCTTGCTCGGTATATGGAAACCGGCTGACACCGACGGGCGCAATAAGTGGAAGTTCTTCTGGTCGAGGGAGGCCTTCAGAGGTGCGGGGGATGTTTCCGACCACCACGATATCGGTCACTGTTGCGAGGCCACTGACGTGTGCGTTGGCGACAGCGCGTACGTTGACGAGATCTAGTCCGGCGTCAAAGCTCATTGCGCTTTCAACTCCCCCTAGAAGACCTACGTCGGCCGGGACGACGTAAATGGCGAGGCGTGGCAGACCAGTAGGGGCCTCGGCAGAAAGGACTCGAGCCGCGGCTTCACTCACGCCAGTTTCCGCCTCGACCACGCGCTCCAAGCTGGGCAGCGACAGAATCCCTGCAGAGGTCGTCACCGCTCGGTCGATGTCCCCCCACAGCCGTAGCCGATCGCTCTCGATGCTCGCGAGTAGGGGGAGCGCGGAAATTGGTGAGGTAGTCCATGTTTCCGGGAGCACTGCGTGCAACCTTCCGATGAAGCCGTGCACCACTGGAAAGCCGTGTGGGTCGCGGACGGCGATTTCGCCATACAGAACTTCAACAGGTTCGGAAGTCTGCGCTGGAGTGAGGACAAGGGGGGGCAGGCTGGGATCAGATGACCACCCCATCGTCAGTTGGCCGCCGCCTGCTTCTTCCCAGTCTCGGTATGCAACCGGCGGGAGGGGTTCGCGTGCGTACACGACGGCGCGCACTTGGGTGGCTGTGTGCCCGCTTGGTGCCATTTCACCGAGATCACCGGCTGAAATGAACGCAACCGTCGCGTCAGTGTCGATTTCACGGTGCGATGGCACAAGGATAAGTGCACCGGTGAGGATGGCGCAGAGTGGTTCCCATCCGGCGTGACGGATGAGTACCCTGTCGTCCGACCGAATTTGGGCCGCTTTGGCCGTTCTGAGAAGCAGGCCATATAGGCCAGCATTGGTCAGTGTGATTCCGCCCGCGAAGTAGCATGGCGACGATGGTTCGAGCCGAGCGCGTACCGGCAAATCAGCCTTGCGGGGTGAGGCGCTGGTGACGCTCATCTTCCACATGGGTATGCCGTCCGTCACAGGCGTGACGACGACCTCGTCCAGCCCGGCGAAGGAGACAAGCCATGCGGGACCTTCGCCATTGCTGGTTGAAATGGATACTAGCGGTGAACCAGGCGGAAGTGGGGCGGTGATCGCCCCAGAGAGGACTAGGGCGAGTTGAACAGGGACGAGTGAAATACTGATCGGGAGCGACAGCGCCACAACTTCACCGGGCTGAACTCCTGCATCGGCGAGGAGGAGGCGCACCCTATTCACCGCGTCTGCGAGATCGCCATGCGACATGGTAGTGTGGCCGTTGCTGATTGCTGGAGCGTCAGGTTGCCGGACAGCGTTGTCCGTGAGCATACGTTCAATGTCCAAGAAGCTGCCGCTGTAGAGAAGGTTTCCCGCTGCGGCGGGCGCGACGGTTACTTGCGTGAACTCAAGAGTGCCGACTGGACAATCTGGATGGTGAAGGGCCTGAGTGAGGTACTGTGTGAGTACCTCCCCGAGTGCACGTACATCGTGCACCGAGTACAACTCCGCAGGGGCGTCTATGCGAACGAACAGGTCGCTGTCAGCGGAGCCATCGGTAAACACGCTCACCATAGCCTCATTGGGAGCACCGAAGATACCACCATCTAGGGTGCCGACAGCGCCGGCAAGGTCAAGTTCAGCCAGAAATGGCATGATGTTGACTACCGGGCCAAAAGGGCTTCGGGTCGAACCTGTCCGGCTTGAAACTCGTTTCATGAGGGCGACATTATACTCGGCGTGCTGGAGAACTTCTAGCCGTTCTGAGCTTAAACGTTGCGCGAGTTCCCTCGTCGACACCTCAAGTGGCACTTCGACGCTCATCGGTACAGCGTTTGAGTACAACCCGGGGACGGTCCGGTAGGCGCCGTGCCGGAAGTTAACGGTGAAGGAAAAAGTGAAGCGCGGCGATGCGCAGATTCTCGAGATGAAACCTACGACGGCAGCCATGACCAAGTCGGGAAATCCGATTGACCCTGGCGCAGCAGGGGCTATGATATTGCCCTCGATACGATCTCGGGGGATGGCCATCGTACAACTTGAAATTCCCAGCGCGGTGCCAAGTGCGGCCCACTGACCGCCGGTGATGTCGGACGAGGCGATGCCATTCCTTGGCAGCCGAGCGGCTGGAGCAGTCCGACTAAGATAGTCCTGCCAGAATTCGGAGTCCTCCTGGAAGAGAGGTGACTGTCGATAGGTCGCATCCCTCACACCACCTGCAAGGGGGTCATCTGCAGGCCCCCCTCGCGATGGCTGGCGCAGGCCCCGGTAGGCGCGAGCGATCCCTTGGGAGAGAACGTCAAAAACACCGTATGCATCCGTCAGGACGTGATGGAGCACCATTGCCATGATGTGCTCTTGTTCGGCGATTCGGATGACGGCGATACGGAAGAGGGCTCCTTCGGACAATTCAAAGGGGCGGCTACACAATTCGAGGACAAGCGCTCGGGCCCCAGCCTCTGGCTGCTCATTGCTTGTGGTGTCATGGAATTCGGGTGCCCATCTTGTAGAGAGCATCGGCACTGCGTGCAGCTGGGAAGACTCGTCGGCGACGAAGCCGACGTGTAACGCTGGCGTCTCCCGAATGGTCTCTGTGATGGCGTTGAGCAATCGGCGGACGTCGAGCGTTCCTCGGATGCGCCAGATCGTTGCAGTGCTGTTGGGCGTGTCGGGCTTGAGCAGCTGGTCGACAAGGATTGCTTCTTGGGCAGCCGACAGATCACCGTTTGTCATGGGTCCTCCTTCTTCCCGCGTGGTATGTACTCGGACGTGCTGAACCCGAGGGGATGCCTGCGGCAGTGAATATGTTAGAACTTCTTGCGCTGGATGGAACGTTGCACCAGTGTGCTGATACCTGGCAAGAGCATTGCGCGTAACGTAAGCTCATTCAGTCGAATCGCAGCCCTGTTAGTGGGAGAGAAGTACCGCTCGCTCTGTTTGAACTCCTTCTGCCGCTTTTCCACCACCGGGCGTAGCGCCTTCTCCCATGCGTCCAGTCGAGCAGAAAGTTCGGCGGCCGCTCTACTGCCAGACAGGTATTCTCGCAACGTTTGAGCACCATGGAGGGCCAGCGAACCACCGTAACCAGCGAAGAGGGAAGTACACCAGGCGGCGTCTCCGACGAGCACTACAGTCCCTTTGCTCCAGCGTGGCATGACAACCTGACTGACTCGATCGAAGTAAACTGTCGAGGGAGACTCGGCAATCTGGCTGAGGACCTCCGGTGCACCGCCTTGGACATCGGCGAAGTGCTTCTGGAGAGACGCCACGACCCCAGCGTCGAGCTCGGCGTCTGGGTCCTCGCAGCGGTATGTGAAGAACGCGCATGCTTTATCACGGCTGAGGTTTACGATGCCCATAGTACGGCCCGGGTCAATGAATGTCGTCGCGCTCTCCGCCGGAAGCGTTGACGGGCTAGCAGGCAACTTGCAGGCAGCGAGGACGTATGGCTTGTCCACTCGGTAGCCGTCGCCGAAGGTGAGCGAGCGCACCGTTGAGTTGAGCCCATCGGCACCGACAAGAAGGTCAACGAAGACGGTCGCGCCGTCGGTGAGCGTAGCAATCGTTCCCTTGGAAGAGGACGCGACTGTTGCGATGCCCATCCCGAAGCGAATGTTGACGCGTTGAGAGGCGGCCTGGAATAACGCTTGCTCAAGATCTCCCCGGAACAATGAAAGAGACCGACTGCCTCGGGCGCCCTCGGCGAACGATGCGGGCATTGTCACTCGGCGTCGCCCTTCCCTGTCCACCAGGTGGGTTGTAAAAGTGCCCAGTTCCTTGTCTCGCAGCCAAGGGACGAGTCCTAGCGTCTCGGCCGCCGCGAACCCTGGGCCCAGGATGTTCATCATGTAACCACTGGCCCGTAGGCTTGGAGACTTCTCAAGGACCTCGACTTCCCAGCCGTCATCGGCGAGTGCGAGCGCTGTTCCCAGACCAGCGATGCCTCCACCGACCACGAGTGCTTTCACGGTTTCCTCCCTAGTACGCAGATTCGCGACTGCCGTTCATTTCATTCTTGCCAGGGCTACCCGATGAAGGACGAGAGTTCTTTCGAGGATCTGTCTATCTCCGCTTCCTGCTTGAAGAAGGGCAAGACAATCGGTATGCAAGGGCTTGGTGTCGTACCTTGCCCAACTCAGATCTCGGAGGGACTTTTGCCAGCAAAACCGTGGCTGCGGAGCCTCGGCGCATCGACCACTGCCAACACCAACCTTGTCTGCTTCCCGTTCTCAGGTGGTTCGGCTCAAGTCTTCGCGCCGTGGAATGCCAAGTTGTCGAAAGACGTGGGGCTGTGGGGCGTCCAGTATCCTGGTCGTGGTGACCGTTACGCCGAGGCTTTCGCCTGCAGTGTCCGCGATATCGGAGTTGCGGTAGCTGAGGAGATGTCGACGCTTGGCTTGGGTGACATAGTCCTCCTCGGGCACAGCCTCGGGGGCATTGTGGCGTACGAGGCCGCTGTCCGGCTCAGCACGCTTGGGCTGGCTCCCCGTATGCTGGTTGTATCGTCGTGCTCGCCTCCCGGAGTGATGCTCCACCGCACTTTGCATTCCGCACCTGATGAGGAATTTTGGGCGACCCTTGCCGGGCTTGGGGGAATCGACACCCAGATCGTCGAGAGTCCTGAATTGCGTGATGTGCTGGCCCCTATCCTGCGCTCGGACCTCGGGTTGCACGCTCGTTACCAGCCGGATGTGGCGCTGCCGCAGCTTCAATGCCCAGTGCTCTGCTACCAGGCTTCCGCTGATCCCGTCGTCGATGTCGAGAGCCTGGATGACTGGGCCGAGGTCACTACCGGATCGTTTGAACTACGGAGAGTCGAGGGTGACCATTTTCATGCCTTTGACGACGCCTCCCAACTGGTGTCTACCATTGTGGGTGAGCTGAAGAACAAGCTTCAAGATTGGAGGATCTAGTTTTGTCTACACATGTCGTCGTCATCAACGACCGCAGCCAATACTCTACGTGGCCACTATCTTGCGTGATGCCGGCCGGTTGGCGCAAGGTGGATTTTGAAGGCTCCCGTGAGGCGTGTTTGGACTATATTGACATGGTCTGGCCAACAACCCCACCGGCCGTAAGCAGCCCTCCCTATGATTTCCAGCCAATTCACGAGCGCATTGACCTGGTTGCGAAGCGGACACCTGCGGCTCCTGCCGTCTCCGATGACGAGGCCTCCCTCACCTATAAGGAGCTCGTTTCTCACTCCATCGGGCTAGCCAGTGAGCTCGTGGAGCGCGGCGCCAGACCCGGATCGGCCGTGGCCGTACGGATGCCACGTTCGGTGGCGACTATCGTCACGCTTATAGCCATCTCGCGTATCGGAGCTGCCAGCCTTCTTCTAGACCCTGAGGGGCCTCCCGAGTGGTTGGCTAAGTTCGTCCGCGATTCTGAGCCGTTGCTTTGTGTTGAGCCGGAGGGGGCATACGACATCCGGGTCAGCCAGGGGCTAGATGTTCTTGATGTAACTCGGCTTGGTGACCCGCTTACGGGTGCGGCCAAGGTTGTCTCGGAAGGAAGGGTAGAGATTGGTCCCGAGCACACCGCTTGCCTCGTGCAAACCTCAGGCTCCACTGGGGTTCCAAAGCTCGTCCGGGTTCCTCACCGTACGTGGACACATGCGGCACTTACGCAGATCGAATGCCACCGTATCTCTGCGCACGAGCGCGGTGCTTGGCTCTTCCCTCCGCATACCAATGTCTCGGCGAGCGTGGTCATCTGGCCTTTCCTCGTAGCGGGGGCACATTTGTCGATTCCCCCGGCAGGCCTGACTTCTGATCCCCCGGCTCTCGCGACATGGATCCGACGGGAGCGCGTCAGTCAGTGTTTTGCTGTCGCCCCGCTAGCGGAGGCTCTAGCTCGGCTCGACTGGCCGCCGTCAAGTTTGCGGATGCTGCTCACCGGCAGTGACCGGGTTCGCGAGTGGGGCCGACCCGATCTTGAGTTTGAGATCGCCAACTGGTATGGAGCCAACGAAGTGAACATCGTGACATCCGCACTCGTGCCGTGGGCGAATCGGATCACGACACATACTGCAAGCGCCGATGATCGAGATGGCCTAGTCCCCATCGGTCGGATTTGGCCCGGGGCAACCTGCCGCATTGTCTCGCCAGAGGGAGAGGACGTCCCTGATGGAGAGATCGGTGAACTGCTTGTCGGCGGTAGCGAGTTAGCTCTTGGTTACGTGTCTGGACGGGCGACGGCGGACAAGTTTGTCCCCGATCCCAGCGCTACGGAGCCAGGGCTGCGGATTTACCACACCGGGGACCTTGTCCGTCGGAGAGCGGATGGTGCCTTCGAACACTGCGGCCGAATTGACGAGCAGGTTAAGATCAACGGCATAAGGGTCGAGCTCGCGGAGATCGAGGCTGCCATCCTGTCCGTCCCCTATATCAATGAGGCCGTCGTGCAAGCCGTCGAGACGCCTACCGGGCGGTACCAGCTGGTTGGTTATGTCGTTTCGCCAGGCGAGCTCGACGTAACCGATCTGCGTGATTCCCTTGCGGCACGGCTGCCAGCCCATATGGTTCCGTCGACAGTGATTCAGTTGCCGCGGTTGCCTCGAAATCAAGCAGATAAGATCAACCGCAAGGCATTACCGTTGCCATGGGAACATCTCGAACCCGATCCTGCAGCAAACGAGGCGGCGCATGAACAGGGCTCAGCGGCTACGCTCATGGCAGACATCTTGGGCATTGAGTCTTGCGCGCCATCAGACAACTTTTTCGTCCTCGGCGGCGACTCCATGCTAGCGGCAACATTGGCGCGGCAACTGACCATGTACACAGGGAAGAAAATTCGGCCGCGAGACATCTTCGAACATCCAGTCGTTTCTGAATTGGACCTCTTCGTAGACGGGGTATCCGGGTCTTCCTGATCGTCATATCGCCGAGCCCGGGTCGAATCTATGGACCAAGGCATCGGCGATCGCGTGTGGGACGGCCCGCGGGAGGTCGTGACCTGCGATGAGTTCAATGACCTCGACATCCTCAGTACACAGCCTTGCCCACGCTTCGATTTGCTTTCGAGTCACCGTCGTGTCCGCCGAACCGTACAGCCCAAGTGCACCGCCCTGGATGGTCGGGAACGAGGAAGCCTCGGCGTTCATTTTCAACTCGAACTTCTCTATGAGCTCATAGTCAGCCCGCAGGATTGGCTCGTAGATCGCCATGATCTCGTCGTGCTCTACTAGCCCCTCAGGCAGATAGCCGTCCGTGCGAACTTGGGCGAGGAACGCTTCTCGCGGAAGGATCCATGATGGGTTGCGGGGGCTCGTCCCGGGAGCGGGGTGCGAGGAGACTGCGAGTTCGGCGTTCACGCTGTGTCCCTCCTGGAGCCGTCGAGTCGTCATCCAAGCGATTGTCGCGCCACCACAGTGGCCATATAGGACAGGGGGATCACCTTGGGCGTGTCCGGCTATCTCACGCGCCAATTCAGCGCTCAGGAGGTTCAGGTCGAGAAAAAACGGCTCCCGTACGCGCGACTCTCGGCCAGGGAGCCGCACTGCATATGCGTCGAATGAGCTTGCCAGGGCAGTTACGAGCGAGTGGACACTTGCGGCGCCTGCGCCTGCGTGGGGGAAGATGTAAAGGGGGCGGGTGCCCTTCGCGGTTCCGCGTCGGACGAACCACGTGTTAGGGTGTCGTTGCGCCATGACCCTACCATGTCACGGTATAGTTTCGTTGGGATCTCCAATGACTGATGTGTGAAAGATTTCGATAGCGATGCCGGATAGATGCTGGCAGACTGGCCAAGTCTCGACTATCTGGAGGTGACTTGTGGACTCGGAAGCCCCTGGTGCAGCCCTGACCAATGCCGTCGTGCAATCTACAGTCCGGGACTGTTGGGAGGATGCCTTGCTGTTTGACGACTTTGATGATGACGATAACTTCTTCGACATTGGTGGCCACTCATTACTCATCGCTGACATCTTGGCAGGGGTGGGAGCGCGTCTTGGACTTCGAATTCCGCTTATGGATTTCTTTGATCATCCCACTGTGAATGGGTTAAGCAGGCACCTCCAGGCGTCTATCTCCGTAGGTCAGCGAAATGTCTAGCCGGTCCAGCCTTGGGGAATCGGCGCCAGTTCCCAATTGGAACGCCACTACCGCCCCCCTGAGCAATAAGACAGTGCTAACCATGATCGACAGGGTCGCGGAGAGAAACCCGGACGCCTTGGCGATCCGGAACGGAACTGGCGAGAGTGTGACCTTCGCTTCCCTTGTTGAGGACAGTGTTGCGCTGGCCGCGCTTCTCGCTGATCTCGGAACTGGACGCGGGGCTTCCATTGCAATCCTTGGATCGCGCAGCGCTTCCACGATCACGTCAATCATCGGGGTGGTCCGATCGGCAGCGGCTTACGTGCCGCTAGACCCGACATGGCCCGTCCGACGTCTTGTCGATCTCCTTGAGGTGCGGAAGATCGAGGTACTCATCACCGACCGAAGCACACTGCCTCTGGCTCAAGCGGTATCGTGGTCGAGTGATACGGTATCGCACATAATCTGTCCAGACATCACGGTGCCTGATGCTTGGCGCGACAGTTTCCACGGCGAACGCCTCTCAAGGTTCTTTGACGAGATGCTCGCGGAGGAGGATCCGGCCCGCGCTGCCGGTTTCAACCTGCGCTCGACGGATGGGACAGACGGATCGCTAGACCTCGAGAAGTATCGGAATCATGTCTGCAGGCTCGTTCATGATGTTGAGCCGACCCGCGAGCCTAGAATCTTGGAGATCGGTGCCGGTGCGGGGACGCTCGCGGAGGTTCTTGCTCCGACTGCGTCTTGCTACACCGCCACGGACCCCTCAAGTGTCTCGGTTGAACGCTGCGTTGCGCTCGGTTCCGGAATCGATGCCCAGCAGTGCTTCGCTCATGAGATTGCTGTTGCCCTTGACAAGGAATACGATCTCTGTCTCCTAGCAAGCACGGCCCAGTTCTTTCCTGGTTTGGACTATCTTCTTGAGGTTGTCGCTGCCGTGAGAGAGCGCCTCGCGCCTGACGGTGTCCTCGTCCTTGCGGACCTGCCGGACGTGGAGGATGCCGGTCCGGGGCAACTCGGTGTCCCGAAAGCTATGCTGCGTCAACTATCCGCGCTCGTTCCTGGGGTGTCGTCCGTAGAGATTCGCATGCGTGAGCCAGGAAGCGTTGGTGAGTCTTTGGCTCAGCGCTATGACGCCGTCGTCCGGTATGCGCCCGGGCGGACAGAGGCCTACAGGCGTATACGTGGCCTTGTTCATACCGGTGCGGTGGTAGACGAGCGTCGGCTTCTGGGTCGCTCTCCTGGCGTTGTTCCCATCGCTGAGGATCCCTGCTACACAATCTTTACCTCCGGCTCGACAGGGGGGCCCAAAGGTGTCCTAGTATCTCATCGATCGCTCACTAACCTCGTGGACTGGCTCAATCCACGCTTCGGCATCGGACCCACTGACACGATTCTGCATACGACCTCTTTCTGCTTCGATCTCTCTGTCTACGACATATTTGGGATCCTCGCGGCTGGGGCGAGTATCCGACTGGCCTCAGAGGCCGAGGTGACCGAGCCTGACCTCCTGCTCGACATAATCCATGACGAGGGCATCACCATTTGGGACAGTACCCCCGGAGTTTTCGGGATGATTCTTTCTATGGGGCGCAACCGCGGCGACACATTACTAGGCACCCTGCGCGTCGTAATGCTGAGCGGAGACTGGATTCCTGTTGACATGCCAAATCGCGCGCGAGAGAGGTTTGGTGACAGTTGCACGGTCGTCGCGATGGGTGGGGCCACCGAATGCACAGTCTGGTCTAACGTCCATATCGCCGCAGACATTGATCCGTTGTGGCCAAGCATCCCGTACGGGCGGCCGATTACCAATGTACGCTACTACGTCCTCGACGAAAAGCTGCGGTCGTGCGCAGTCGATGTTGAGGGAGATCTCTACATCGCGGGGGAATGTGTCGCTCTTGGGTACGTTGAACGTCCGGGGCTGACGGCTTCCGCGTTCCTCGCTGACCCGTGGGCGGCTGTACCCGGTCAGCGAATGTACCGGACTGGAGACCGTGCTTGCTGGCTACAAGCAGGAGAGTTGCAGTTTCGGGGCCGATTGGACGATCAAGTGAAGGTGCGTGGTTACCGCATCGAACTGGGGGAAGTCCGGAGAGCGTTGGTGCGCTGTGAGTCTGTGATCGACGGCACTGTAGTCACGGTGGGGACAAAAACCGGCCCTAGCCTCGTCGGCGTTTACGTGCCTGCGACCCCGAAAGCTACGCCGCAACACGTCAAAGAGGAGTTGCGCCGCGTACTGCCCACATACATGATCCCTGAACGGATTGTTCAGGTTGAGTCAATTCCCTTGACTCGCGCAGGAAAGACTAACAGGGAGCAACTACTTCAGGACATCTTACCGAACCGACCATTCCGTACGAAGACCGACCAGACCTTGAGGACACGAGGATGAATAACCACTACTCGACTACGCGCGCATTCCGGCTGCTCGATGACGGTGGCGACGGCTCGTCGTGCAGCCAGGCGTTCGCGATCAATGACTCCGGGGCAGCCGTTGGAGTCTCTGTTCTAGCTGGCAGGAGCCGCGCCGTTTTTTGGGAGCCTGGAGGCGACGACCTCATCGACTTGGTACCCGACGCTGTGGCAGCTGTCGCTGAAGCAGTCAGCAATGCTGAAGTTGTCGTCGGCACCGTCGGCATTGGCATTAAGGAGGCGCTGCAGCCGCCGGGTGTCGTCGGCGAGGAGGTACTGCCTTTCGTCTGGACACGCGACGGAGGTTTGCAGGTGCTGGCGCTGCCGCCCGGAGCTAAAATGGGCCAGGCTATCGATGTCAATGAGGATGGCCTTGTTCTTGTGACAGGGGCAGTGCCGAGTTCAGGGGATTTGCCTCGCGGACTGCCAGTCGGTACCTTTGTCTACGACCTCACGGAGGGGAGCTATACCCCGCTTCCGGTTCCCGAAGATGCAGCAGACCATCTGATCGCCCTCGGGCATACTATCGACGCAAGCGGACGCGTGGCGGGGGGCTTCGTCACTATAGAAGGGGAGTTCAATTGGCGACACACTCCAGCTGTCTGGAAGCCTGGGACGCTTGAGTCCACGCTGCTCCGAGCGGATGACGCGTTCGTTAATGCTTGTGCCACCGCCGACATGGTCGCCGTGGGATGGCGGATGGTCGAACCTGGAAGGCCTCCGACAGCAGTGTTCTGGAATAGCCCGTCTGCCGAGCCAGGATCATTTCCAGGGCAGGCGGCCCTGAGAGTTAACGATGCTGGCCTCGTTGTCGGTATCGAGTTGCTGCCCTACGCGACCGGTTTCCCGTTCTCGGCAGCCCTCTGGGATATCAATGGTAATTCAACACGGCTCGAACATATGGGAGCTGGATCGTACGGGTATGGCATCAACGACCGAGGCGATGTCGTAGGGTACGTTGTCGAAACGAACGAGGATGGAGCACCTGCCTCTCGTGCTGCGGCATGGCCAATCGTCTGACTGGCTCCACTGGTTCGTTTCACGCATGTTCTACAGGTGTGTCACAATGAAGGGATCATCAGGATCAGCATCACGCGTGACCCTTTGTACGGCAGGTCTTGGTCTTGTTGTGCAGGCTGATTGCGCCGTCGGTGCTGGCGTGGGGCCTGGGATGAGGACACAGAAGTTAATTTACCTACCTACCACAGGGTTGGTCGGCATACATGAAACATAGCATAGGCGAAACCGCGAGCTGATCAAGAAGTCCTCCATTCGGTGAATGCATTCATTCGTTCTACTTGCACGCAAGCGAGGTGCACGTGGCATCAGATACAAACCAGTGGCCCAATCATACAGCCGCCAAGCGCGAAAGGATAACGCTGGACCGTCTGCTTTCAAGCGGGTCCGCTATCGGCTCACTGAGCCCGCCTGCACACTATGGCCCTCATCCAGACCAGATATATGAGGTGATTGGCGACCCTGGCCATCCAATAGTTTTACTCTTGCATGGAGGTTTCTTCCGACCTCGCATCGACCGAACCCACCTACGCCCACTAGCATGCGCGTTATCAAGGCACGGCTGGCGGGTAGTGTTAGCCGAGTATCGGCGAATACCAAGTTGTCCACTTGTTTCCGTTGAGGACCTCCGATGCCTAGAATTGCATCTACGATCCATTGGGCTGGGACCATCGCGAGTTATTGGGCACTCCGCCGGTGGTATGCTAGCCCTGCTTCGTACTCTCTCTCCAACTTTTGATAGCCTGCCCCCGGTTGAAGTTGTCGCATTGGCGGCGGTGAGCGACGCGGTTCGCGCGGCAACGGATTTATTAGGGTGTGGGGCAATCCAAGCTTGGATTGGTGGAGAACCGCAAGAACGGCCGCTTATGTATGCGAAGATCGACCCGGCACAATTGGTTTGCTCTGGGCGGCGTGTTGCAGCGAGGACCTTTTTGGTGCATGGACGATACGATTGCACAGTTCCTTATGAGTACAGCGAAAGTCTTTTAAGGATGACACAGCGCTCCGCACTCTATTCTGACACGGCGCCAAATAATCATTGTTGCTTCTTAATTGTTGAGGGGAACCATTTTGACTTGGTAGATCCTTATCGGGTAGAGGTCATGAAGCTTATTTGTGGGGTGTAGGTGAATATGATTCCGAGGATTGCTGTGATGTTTGTCGGGAAGGTATCCAGTGGTCTTCTGTAGCCGGTGTGCAGGGCGCGCCAGGTCCTGGGTGAATCGCTCCGGGTTTGATGGAGGCAGTGATGACACGGAAGGATCACTGTCATGGGACAGAAGAAGTACCCCGATGAGCTGCGGGAGCGGGCCACGAGGACGGGCCTTGGAGGCGCTGGCGGATCCGGCGCGGGCCAAGGACGCGATCCGCAGGATCGCCGAGGAGCTGGGTGTCCATCCCGAGGCTCTGCGCTCCTGGGTCAAGAAGGCCCAGGTCGATGGTGGTCTAAGGCCGGGAACCACCACCGATGAGGCGGCCCGGATCAAGGAGCTGGAGAAGGAGGTCCGAGAGCTGCGTTGGGCCAATGAGATCCTGCGCAAGGCGAGTGCGTATTTCGCCCAGGCGGAGCTCGACCGCCGGTAGAGGTCATCGACTCCTTCATCGACGACAACCGGCAGGACCTCGGGGTCGAGCCGATCTGCAAGGTGCTGACCAGTGCCGGAGTCAAGACCTGACTCATGACGGTTAGTGTGCCGGGGGTGGGGTGCTCAGGGCGGTGAGGATGTCGTTGGCGGTGTCGGTCAGACGTGGTGCGGCTGCGAGGTGGTGGCCGTTGAGGTTGATGGTGACCTCCTGCAGGCCGCGTAGCTCGCGCACGATCCTGGCGATGCTGATACCGGTGGTGTCCTGGAGGTAGCGGGCGACGGCCAGGGCGGCCATGACCACGGTCAGGTGGGCCTCGATGGCGTCATGGGTGTGGTGGAAGACCGGTCGGGCTCGCAGGTCGTGCTTGCTCATCGGCGAAGGACTGCTCGACGTGCCACAGCTCGTGGTAGGAGGAGACGACCTCGCCGGCGCCCATCAGGCGGGACGGGATGTTGGTGACGTAGCCCTTGAGGCCCACCAGGGACCGGGCTCTGGCGATGGAGGCCTCATCAAGGACCTGATCGCCTTGATGGACGGTGACAAAACGCCTGCCCTTAGGGCGCTTCTCGCCGGCGATGACAGCCCGGGCGCGGTTGGCCTGAGCTGTGAGGGTCTGGTTGTCCCGGGCCGCTCGCTTCTTGGAGTAGACCCATACCGCTCTCCATGAGCCTGGATGGGTGTGCGGGTCCCACACCGGCTCGGCCTTGCGGCTCTTGTCCCGCTCGCTCTGCGAGCCCCTCCTGGGGGTGATGGTGTCAATGACCTGCCCGTCAGTGAAGGCGTCCCCGTGCCAGTGGAAGTGGGCCTCCAGGTCGCCTGGGGCCCGGGTGGTGCGGGCGCCGACGATGAACCGCAGCCTCGCGTCGTCCAGGGCCGTCAGGTTGGCGGCTGAGAGCATGCCGGCGTCAGCGACGATGATGAGGTCCTCGATGCCGTGGGCGGCCTGGAAGGCCTCCGCGATGGGGATGATCGTGGCGGTCTCAGCCTTGTTGCCCTCCCAGCAGCCGACCTGGAGAGGGAAACCATGACGGTCGACCAGCAGGCCCACGATGATCTGGGGGTCGACCCGCCTGTCCTTGGAGTAACCGACCTTGCGCAGGTCGTCCTCACGCTCGGCCTCGAAGTACAAGGTGGTCACGTCATACAGGCACAGGGCCAGGCCCTGGTGGCGGTGACGTGCTCGAACAGGGCCCCAGACAGGCTCTCGCGGTAGCCCCGCTGCCCGCAGCGTCCCAGGGAGCGGAACAAGGTCCTGGTGCTGACCGCCTCTAGTCCCAGATCACCCAGGACGCGGGGGACCTGGGCCTTGGATGTCGGCTCGATCAGACGCGCCAGAACCATCTGCTCAAAGGCCCGATCACCCCCAGTGGCGTTCCTCAGCCCCAGACGGGTGTAGACCCCGTGCAGGACCTACCACAACAACCTGGAGTGCTTGGAGGCCACCACCGCGTCAGTGCCGACCGGGGCTGAGGCCGTGAGGAGTCCCGAAACCGCTGGTGGCGTGGGAGTCAGGTCCAGGGTCAGCTGGTCCGGGGCAATGCGGTGCCGGCCGATCTCCATCAGAGCAGCCAGCTCGGCCTCAGTGTGGGCCGATCCCAGGTGCTCGATCACCTTGTCCCGGCGCCCTTCCTTGACCGCGATCTGCACCGCCGTCGCCCCTGAGGCTGTCTTGACCTTACGCAGAAACGGGCTCACCACCCCCACCCTACCGGCCCCTTAGTGTGCCAGCACACCCCCAACACCACGGAATACCAACGAAAAACCCGCCTCAAAACCCAGACCCCACCAAAGTATCACGAGTCAGGCAAGATCGCCCCGAGTGCCTACTACGCCCGCCATAGCCGTCCTCCATCAGCCAGGTCGTTGCGCGACGAGACTCTCAAGGCGGAGATATCCAGGGTCCACAAGAACCAGCTACTCGGTGCTGGGGCCCGCAAGATGCACGTGATGCTCAATCGCCCTGAGGTCGCCGAGCGTCATGGTGCCGGTCACGTGGCCCGGTGCACCGTCGAGCGGCTGATGGCCGACCTGGGCCTGCACGGTGTCAGACGCGCCAAGTCCCCGCGCACCACGCGCAGCGCGCAGCGGGAGCAGTGCCCGGTCGACCTCGTCAAGAGGCATTTCAGCGCTTTCAGGCCGAACGAGCTGTGGGTCGCCGACATTCCCCCGCAAGCGGGAGGTGCCACCTCCTATGTGCGTACCTTCTCGGGGTGGGTCTATGTGGCTTTCGTGACTGACGTGTTCTCGCGGCGGATCATCGGCTGGCAGACCACCACCGGCCTGTACACCGACCTGGCCCTGGACGCCCTTCAGATGACCATTTGGCAACGAAAACGAACCGGTGCTGACCTGACCGGCCTGGTGCACCACTCCGACCGCGGCGTGCAGTACCGAGCCATCCGCTACGGGGCAGCCCTGGCCGAGGCCGATGCGGTCGCCTCTGTAGGCTCCAAGGGGGACTCCTATGACAACGCTCTGGCTGAGGCGCTCAACTCGCTGTACAAGGCCGAGCTCATCCGTAACCAGGGACCCTGGGAGGACATCGACGCCGTCGAGGTCGCCACCGCCGAGTGGGTCCACTGGTACGGGCACCACCCGGCCCCATTCCGCCATCGGCATGCGCACCCCCGCCGAGCACGAAGCCGCCGGGGCCCCCGACACCCACCGCCAGGAACAACCACAACCAGCCACCACCACAACCAGATAAACCAGCCTCCACAAAACCCGGGGCTTGACAC
>NZ_OOHN01000006.1 GCF_900323545.1 Actinomyces sp. Marseille-P3109 | reverse complement strand
GATCGAGGCGTTCATCGCCCTGGCCAACACCATCATCACCATCAGGAACCTCATCCACCACGCCTGGACCACCCACCGCTGGGACCAACACCCCACCCACAAGCCCTAACCTAATGACGCGATCTCTAAACCAGCCTCCACAAAACCCGGGGCTTGACACACCTCCCTGGTGTGTGAGGCCATCGACATGGCGGTCAGGCACTGCCCGGTTGAGAAAGGTGTGACAGTCTTCCCTCTTCGACCGGGGCAGTCAGTACACGTCTCAGAAGTTCCTGGACCACCTGAAGACCTATGGTATCCGCCCGCCCGTGGGGCGTACCGGAGTGCGCTTGGACAATGCGTGGGCAGAATCCTTCAATGCCACGCTCAAGAACGAAAGAGTGCATAGAATGGTGTACCCCACGAAGGACAAGGCGATCAACAATATTGCCTCATGGATCGAGCTGAGATACAATTATGCGCGCCTTCGCTCAGCCCTGGGATACCGCACGCCTAACGAGGTCGAGCAAGAATTCCTGGGCCTAATCAGGGCAGCCTGAAACCCCAAAAAAGCAGTGTCCGACAAACACCCAGCAGTCCAAGCAACCCCTCTGAGCACTTCGCTGCTGGCGCGATGTCCACCCCAACGACTCACAAAAAATAAATTCCCCAGTCCGAGAAACACCTTGCACCTCACTTATATTTTATCTTGTTCTTCCGCCTCCAATATATACCCCTTCCCCCATGCCGTCACGACCCGCAAGGACACAAATCTGAGGCGACGACGCAGGCGTAGAATTCGAAGATCGAGGGCATTTCGATTCTCTGCCGATTGGTTACCCCAGCCTAATTGCATGAGTTTACTGCGCGAAACAAGGCTCCCAAAATTATCGACCAGTTCCCGCATAAGGACAGCCTCCGAAGCCGCCATAGGTAACCTGCACCCCCGATAGCGAAGCACATTGTCCATAGATAGAATGGGAATTTTTGACAACCTGGCACGCTCAGCCAGACAGGCAACACGGACCTTCAGTTCCGACCGATTTACGGGAGGACGGATCCAGTCTTCGAGCGGGTCCAGGCACTCAGGTGGTGCGCTACCGGTCTCGACAATCCACATAACGGGACTATGGTTCTTGATCCTGCTCTCTCCCTTTTCCGCCTGTTGCGGCCACCAGCACATAGCAACATCTACCATCATAGCTCACCCCTTATCTCCTGCCTTGGCAATTCAGTTACGAACTTAATTTCAAAATCGATCGCTACATATTGCCTGTCACTAAATGTAAATTACTTCGACCGAAGGTTAGTCACAATGATACTTGAACAGGATATCATCGCACACAAGAAGGTTCTGGGCGATTAGCCTTGAGTGCGGACTGCTCGGCGGTCTTGAAGTTATATAGGAGGTGTGTCAAGTTTGTTCCATCTACTAATTTAGGCAAATAGATTGGCATTGAGATCCTCCAAAATATTAGCGATATCCCACCCTATGCCTGACATTCTGCGATACCGAAAGAATACTTCTGCCACAGTTACCCACAAGATATGATCAAACTCCCTTCACCCCTATTAATCTTTATATAATTTTATGTAGCGAATTGCCTACAACCAGCCTTGAGATTTGATAGTGAGATGCTGCGCGAATGATGAAGGTGTTGCTATTTCTCGAATAAGGTTAGGTACTGAGGGTCACGGTCATCCGGGAACGGAACACCTCCGTGGTGAATACTACTGGACTGTTCCCGCAGGTGGGGTGGAGTTCAGGGGGTCGGCAAAGTCGGTGGATGGGTGGTTGTCTGATCTTTAGTGGGTCTGGTGTGTTGGTGCGGGCGCGGCGTGACCCGCATGGTGACGATGAAGGCGTCTACTCAATCCCGTCGCCAGCGAGGTCACGCCGCAATGTCATCTTCCACGACGACCGCCCTGTCGCGCCAGCCCCTGGTCCAGGTTCTCAGGAACATTACTGACCCCGCGACAGGCGCGGGGTACGCCATGACCTACCCACGGTCCTGTCCCTGGCCGTGACGGAGGTGCTGGCCGGCTGCCGGAGCCTGACAGCGATATGGGAGCACACCACCGACCTGACCGCCGCCGACCTGGAGGCCCTGGGCTTACCAGAGGGGCAGGCCCTCCCGTCGGAGTCGGCCATCCGGCGGGTGCTCCAGGACCTGGACCCCACGGACCTCGACACTCATGTGAGGTCCTGGTTCTGTACACGTACCGGCACCATCGCCGGCCGCAGAGTCATCGCAGTGGACGGCAAGACCATGTGAATCGCTCCGGGTTTGATGGAGGCAGTGATCCTTCCGTGTCATCACTGCCTCCATCAAACCCGGAGCGATTCACCCCCACACCGCCGCCCAAGCCCACCCACCCATCACACGACTAACCAACCTCTCCGACCAGTACACTTAGAACGCCTCCGAGGCGCCGCCCTCGGCTTCCTGCAACCTCACTCGCTGCATCGCCCTGTCATTGCTGGAAATCGGCAGCATCAGACCCGAACTACACCCTGATCTGTAAAGAGCTGGTATACTTCCAGAGTCTGCAGTCCGCCGAGCGATCGGGGTATTCACATGGCACAAATCAGATCGCGTTTCACCCAAACGTGGCCCAGTATTACGGTGGTTCAGGGTGTCAGTGATTCCTTCGACGCCAATCCGGATGACTTTTGCGACTTTCGGCGTTCACGACATGAAATTGACCATGCTAATCGTTTTAAGGATCGTGTTTTTGTGCAGTCTTCTACTGTGGCTGGTCGAACATGAGTGCTAGTCTTCGGAAATTGCTTCCGCTGTGCATCAACGTCAGTGAGCGTCGCGATGACCGGGACCACGAGCCTCTCTACTCGCAGGAGTGGGACTATCTTGCACCTGCTGTTTCGAGGCGAAAAGCAGAGTTCTTGACCTCCCGGTGCTGCGCCCGTGAGGTGCTCGCGGCTCTAGGCCTTGACCGGCCGCCCATGATCCCCGGCCCCGCAGGGGCACCGCGTTGGCCGGATGGTGTCGTCGGCAGTATCACCCACTGTGAGGGGTATCGGGCCGCGGTCGCTGCCTGGGCCCGTGAGGTGTGGGCTGTTGGAGTGGACGCTGAGCCCGCGAAGTCTTTGCCGCCCGGCGTGCTTGAGGTCGTGGCGCTCGATGCTGAAATCGATAGGCTCGCGGTGCTAAGTTCGACAAACCCGGACCTTCCTTGGGATCGCTTGCTCTTCAGTGTCAAGGAGTCTGTGTACAAGGTTTGGTTCCCACTTGCGCGGACGTGGCTAGATTTCGAGGACGCTGATGTGCGGCTCGATCGCTCCGGACGGTTTACTGCCGTGCTCGCCCAACCGCTGCTGGTGCCGGGAGGAGAGGCCGTGAATGAGTTGTCAGGGCGTTGGGCTACTGATGGACGGCACGTCCTATCGGCCCTCGCACTGCTGGACCCCACCGTTCCGGTTGGGGAACTCGTACCGTGAACCGGTGTCAAGCCCCGGGTTTTGTGGAGGCTGGTTTATCTGGTTGTGGTGGTGGCTGGTTGTGGTTGTTCCTGGCGGTGGGTGTCGGGGGCCCCGGCGGCTTCGTGCTCGGCGGGGGTGCGCATGCCGAT
>NZ_OOHN01000005.1 GCF_900323545.1 Actinomyces sp. Marseille-P3109 | reverse complement strand
ATCGGCATGCGCACCCCCGCCGAGCACGAAGCCGCCGGGGCCCCCGACACCCACCGCCAGGAACAACCACAACCAGCCACCACCACAACCAGATAAACCAGCCTCCACAAAACCCGGGGCTTGACACTCTTCGTGTTTGGGGGTGTGGTAGGTGGGGCTTATCGTCTGGTTTAGGTGGTTTCTGTCAGGTGGTCTTTGAGGCGTCCGGCGTGGATGAGGCTGCGGATGGTGTAGTGCGTGAGGTTGCGCAAGTCCCAGGGCGATGCCGCGTAGGTGCTCGAGGCGCCCGTTGATGGCTTGGCGTGGGGCCGTTGGAGGTACGGGGGTGGTCGAGGTAGGCCAGGACGTCCTGACTGCGGCTGATCAGGGTCCTGGCCAGTGTCTGGGTCTCATCGAGCCCGTCGGGGACGGCCTGCCTCAAGGATCTGATGAGCTGTTGCATCAGGAACCGTCCCAGGCCCGCCTCCTCGGCTCGGTAAGCCTGGATGAGGTGCTGGTAGACGCACCAGGCGGCCTGGACCGGAGCGTGGCGCTGGTTGGCGAACAGGGCCTCGAGGTGCTCGGCCTGGGTGTCGGTGAGCAGGCTGGCCCCGGTGCGTAGGGTGCGTCTGGCCTGGTAGAGCGGGTCTCCCGCCCGGCCCCGACGCCCGGTGGTCTCGTATACTGGATGCGGCGGCACTCATCGAGCTTGGCTCCTGCCAGGGATACGACGCGCGTAGGGGTCCATGACCGCCCGAGCCTTGGGGACCTCCTCACCGGCGGCGTTCTTGAACCCAGTGAAACCGCTCCGTCGCCACCACCTCAACCCGCTCACGCCAGGCCTGGTCGCGCTGGGCGAGCCAGGTCTTGAACGCCTTCTTGGACCGGCCCGTGACCACGTCCAGCAGACGAGCCGGCCCCGCCTCGTGACGTGCGGGGGTCAGGTCAATGATCACGGCGGGCGTACTTGTCGCCCCTCCTGGTGTGGCGCCACACAGAGGGGGCACCTCCCGCACAGGAGCGAAGCGCGCGGGGGAATCATCAACCCCGAGCACCTCCACCCCCTCGAAGCGGTGAGGGTCGCTGGTGATGGCCTGCTCGGCTCGGGTCAGGATCGCGGTGTTGGCGGTGTGTCAGGAGATCCCCAGAGCCGCCGCTACCCGGGAGACCGACATGGACTCAAGACCCAAGGCCCGCAGCCCCCACTCGACGGCCGCGTGGGTCAGCCGCGCCCGCGGCTGGGCCAGGGCCGAGGTGTTCTGCCACGTGCACTCGGTGGCAGTGCGTGCAGGCGAAGCGCCGCACGCGTACCACCAGCTGCGTGGGCCGCCACCCCGTCGGTAGGTGGGCCAGCCGCCTGGCCACCAGCCCACGAGCGACGCCTTGGGCGCCGCAGGACCGGCAGAACGGGTCCTCGAAGCCTATGGGCATGCGGCACTCGATCGCCGCGCGCTCCGCCGTGAGGTGCTGTCCCACCGCGGTCAGTCCCAGGGCGTCCAGGCCCAGGAAGGTCGTCAGGTCAGGGCCGGTGAAGGTAGTCTCAGGCGCGTCGAGGTCTCTCGTGACGGGGTGTGTAGCAGCTCCCATCATCGGGGGACCTCGACCCCTACCCACCGCAACGACGCACCCACCACCCCCACCCCAAACACATCAATAGGCCCCACCTACCACACCCTCAAACACGAAGAGCCGGATCAGGTGGACCATGCAGGTCTGGACCGTCGCCTGGGGCCAGGTCGCCTCGATCGCCTCAGGCAGGCCCGTCAACCCGTCGCATTCCCCCGCGCGCTTCGCTCCCGTGCGGGAGGTGCCCCCTCTACGATCAGACACGCCTCGACGCTGCGGTTGTGCCAGCTCGGCGCACACGAGCCGCCCTTCAAGGAGGCTCCCTCCTCGGGCCCGGGGCCCAGATACTTAAGCCACGCGCTTGATACCGTCCATGTCGACCCCGACCGCGATATGGGCCGAGCGGGAGGCGACCCGGTGATTGACGCGGACCTTGACCCGGATCGCGCCTGTGGTAGATCACCGGGTAGAACTCGTCCAACGGACGGCGCTGCCACTCCAGGACAGCGTCAGCGACCGCGTCGGTGATCTTCGAAATGGTCCCCGCGGACAGCTCCACGCCGAGTGCGGAGGCCAGGTGGTGCTGGATATCCCTTACCGTCATTCCTCCGGCGCATCAGGCCTGGTGATTCACTCGCATCCAGCCCGTCCAGACGACGCTGGCCCTTACGCACCAGGCGCGGCGTGAAGGTCCCGACCCGGTCCCGAGGCACCACAGGTCTCGAAGGGCCCCACCTCGGAGTCCACCGTCTTGGGCGTGGTCCCGTTCCTGGCGTTACCGCGCGCCTGGGCTGTCGGCTCGCCCTATTCATAGCCCAGGTGCTCGGTCAGCTCAGCGCTAAGACCCCGCTCCAGGGCCTCCTTGACCAGGGCCGGCAGCAGACCATCAGCCCCGGTCATCTTCACCTGGCCGGCATCAATCTGCTCAAACAAGCCGTCCAAAGACCCCGCCGAACGCAGCCGGTCAACCGCATCACGCCCAGTAGGAACCTTCTGTGTGTCGTCATCAGTGTCAGTCCTTCCAACGGAGGGGCTTACACAAACTATTGAACACGCTCCGGTGGTGGTCTGCCAGCCGATGATCCGCCGCGAGAACACGTCAGTCACGAAAGCCACATAGACCCACCCCGAGAAGGTACGCACATAGGAGGTGGCACCTCCCGCTTGCGGGGGAATGTCGGCGA
>NZ_OOHN01000004.1 GCF_900323545.1 Actinomyces sp. Marseille-P3109 | reverse complement strand
TCTGCCAGCCGATGATCCGCCGCGAGAACACGTCAGTCACGAAAGCCACATAGACCCACCCCGAGAAGGTACGCACATAGGAGGTGGCACCTCCCGCTTGCGGGGGAATGTCGGCGACCCACAGCTCATTAGTGTCTTGTGTTGTTAGTTTGTTTTTGGTTGGCATTTGGTGAGGATCTCGTCGGGGGTCTTGGTCCAGGTCAATGGGTGGCAGCGTTGGTTCCAGCCGTTGATGAAGGCGCGGATCTTGGCGTTAAGGTCCTTCACGGAGGTGAAGACTCCTCGGCGGATCGCCTGGCGGTCGATGACGGAGAAGAAGATCTCGACCATGTTGAGCCAGGAGGCGCTGGAGGGGGTGAAGTGGACGTGGATGCGGGGGTTGGCCTCCAGCCAGGCGCGCACCTCGGGGGTCTTGTGGGTGGCGTAGTTGTCCATCACCAGGTGCAACTCGTCGTCGGGGTAGGCAAGCGCGACCTGGCGTAGGAAGGCGAGCAGCTCGGTGCGCCGGTGGCGGGGCTTGCAGGCGGCCGTGACGTGGCCGGTGGCGACCTCCAGGGCGGCGAACAGGGTGGAGGTGCCGTGACGGGTGTAGTCGTGGGTACGCCGCTCGATGCTGCCCGGCGCCATGGGCAGCATCGGGGCGGTGCGGCCTGGCGCCTGGAACTGGGACTTCTCGTCGACGCACAGCACCACGGCGTTGTCCGGGGTGCCAGGTACAGGCCCACCACGTCGGTGACCTTGGCGACCAGCTCGGGGTCGGTGGAGTACTTGAAGGTTCCCGACCTCCAGGGCTGGATCCCGTAGCTGCGCCACACCCGCGCCACGGTGGCGTTGCCGATACCCAGGTGACGGGCCAGCAGCCGGCTCGACCAGTGCGTGACCCCGTACCTCCTGGGCGGCGGCGCCAGGGTCGCGGCCACGACCCGCTCCCGGGACACCTTCCTGGGGCGCCCCGAGCGGGGCTCGTCCTCCAACCCGCGTAGGCCCCCGGCCTGGTAGCGGCGCCGCCAGGAGACCACAGTGGGGACACTGACCCCCACCGCCTGCGCGATCCGGGTGTTGGCCACCCCTTGAGCGGCCAGAAGCACGATCCGCGCCCGCCGCGCCAGCCCGGCCGGCACCATCGTGGCACGCAGCCAGGACTCAAGCACCTCCAGGTCACCCTCACGCAGAACCAGTCCAGGAGCAGGTCTATTCGCCATACCCCCATCATCCTAAACACCAACCACAAAACAACTAACGACACACAACACTAGCCTGCACCAGGCAACCCACTTCCCATGCCCACCACGGTTCATGAGCTTCGCGGGCAGTCCTACATGAGGCACCGAGCCTCTTACGTGGGCATCTTCATGAGTCTCGTCGAGTGGTTGCATACACTGAAGAGGTGCGCTACATTAATGTAATGTCACGGCAGCGCATCGAGAACTGCCGATGTGAGCAATTCACACTTCAGGCTTTACCGCTCCAGCCCAAGCTATAAGCATGCGAATGGATCGACATTGTTTGCGACGACAAACTGACGCAAGCCTCGAGGTTGACACGAAAAACGAAAGGCGCATCAATGAGTAATCTGAACTATTCAAGTTACCTGAAGATCGAGTCCTTGTTAAGCCTCCCTACACCCCTCACTAGTCCTGATGAGCGTGCAACACATTCTGCAGAACATTTTTTTATTGTCACTCACCAAACATCGGAGTTATGGCTGTCGCAGGTGCTGCTAGATTTGTCTGTCGGTGCAGCTGCGCTTCGAGAAGGACATTACATGCAAGCCGCCGAGGTGATTGAGCGTTGCGCTGTGGTGATTGAAATGATGACAGGACACCTGGATGTACTTTCTATGATGTCACCTAGTCGATTTAAGGAGTTTCGAGGCAATCTTGGGACCGCATCTGGACGTCAATCCACCCAGTTCCGCTCCCTAGATCGAGACTTGGGAATGGATGCACATCATCAAAGCCCACTATTCGAAGCGCTTGAGGGGGCATGTGAACGAACAGGGGTTGAGTTAGATTCCCTGGTTTTTCCGGAAAGTCCAGAACCTAATCTCAGCCGAGTGGTTGCGGCAATGTTGAATTTATCGCGGAAAGTGTGGAAGTGGAAGGCGACGCACGTGGAGCTTGTGGTTCACATGATCGGCACGAGCGAACGTGGAACGGGCAACACTTCAGGGGCGCACTTCCTGGCTGCTAGACTTGACATGCCGTTTCCGCGACTTTGGGAAGCAGTCTCACGGGCGCACCGATGATCTGAGGTGGCGACCTTCTACAAGTTGGGTGGGCGTTTTTGAATAAGAGATCGCGTCATTAGGTTAGGGCTTGTGGGTGGGGTGTTGGTCCCAGCGGTGGGTGGTCCAGGCGTGGTGGATGAGGTTCCTGATGGTGATGATGGTGTTGGCCAGGGCGATGAACGCCTCGATCACCTGTGTGTGTATTTCGGTGCATACCTGGAGCCTGCGGAAGCCCCGGGTGTGCCATGAGTTGATGCGCTCGATCACCCAGCGCCGGCCGGCCTGCAAGGGGGGGGCGCCCCTGGCAGGGATCTGGGCGGCACAGCCCAGCACCTCAAGCAGCTCGCGGGTCCTGCGGCTGTCGTAGCCGGCATCCAGGTGCACGGTGATGCGCTCGGGCAGGTCGAAGCCGAACCTGCCCAGACGCTCCAGGGTGGGTTCCAGCAGAGGTGAGTCATGCCGGTTGGCGGGGGCGACCACCACCCCGATGGGGATGCCGTGGCCCTCGGTCATTACTGAGCGCTTGGTCCCTTGCTTACCCCGGTCCACTGGTGAGGGGCCTGCGGCCTGGCCCCTGCAAGGCGCCTTGAGGATGCAGCCGTCGACGCACAGGTCCTCCAGGCCCAGGCCGACGACCTTGTCGTAGGCCTCCAGGGCAGCCTGCCCATCGGCGGTGAACACCCCGGCGGCGATCCACTCACCCGTGTCTGCTTCGGATGGTGGCCGCTGAGCACGTGGAGTCGGCGA
This sequence comes from Actinomyces sp. Marseille-P3109, assembly GCF_900323545.1. Lineage (NCBI taxonomy): Bacteria > Bacillati > Actinomycetota > Actinomycetes > Actinomycetales > Actinomycetaceae > Actinomyces > Actinomyces sp. Marseille-P3109. The sequence goes on along the minus strand of NZ_OOHN01000004.1, from coordinate 1,837 downwards.
CCTTCTCATAGGCCGCTGCCAGCACCAGGACCTGGATGATCTTGCCCGGACACGACACCTGACTTGGCTCATTGTGGGGTGGTTGGGTTGCCTGGGGGCTGGTTGTTGTTGGGATTGTGGGGGTTGCGTGGGTTGGGGTGCGCACTAACGTGGGGGTATGAGTCCGTACGTTCGCACGGTCAGGACGGCGTCGGGGGCCCGTGCGGTGCAGATCGTGCACTCCTCCCGGAAGGGGGCGCGCAGCATCGAGCACATTGGCTCGGCCCATGATGACGCCGAGCTGGCGGCGCTCAAGGAGATCGCCAGGCAACGGCTCAACGCCGGCCAGCTCAGCTTCGACCTGCCGGGCCTGAACAGTGAGAACGACGCAGGTTCTGCGCTGCACGAACCGGCTGGGGCGGGGTGCGTGGCACCTATCGCCTCCAACCGGATGGGAGTGCTCCTGGAGGCCCTGGAGACGGCTTGGAAGGCGGTGGGGCTGAACGACTCGACGGTGCTGACGAGGTCTTCCGCCAGCTCGTTACCGCCAGACTGATTGAGCCGACCAGCAAGCAGGACTCGTTGCGGGTCCTTACCGAGGCGGGCCTGTCACCGGTGTCCTACGCGACAGTCAAGCGTCATCTGCCCAGCTACGCCGCTGAGGACTTCACCCGGAACCTGTCACGCCTGCTGGCCGGGTACGCCCGCATCGGCCGGGCCTGGCTGGTCCTGTTCGACGTGACGACCCTGTACTTCGAGACCGACAAGGCCGACGGCCTTGCGTGAGCCGGGCTTGTCCAAGGAAAGACGCCTGGAGCCGCAGATCACGGTAGGGCTGCTCACTGACGAGACAGGGTTCCCTCTGCGGGCCGGGGCCTTCGAGGGCAACAAGGCCGAGACCGCCACCATGATCCCGATGATCAACGACTTCATGGACGCCTACAGCCTCGACGACGTGGTGGTCGTGTCTGACGCCGGAATGATCAGCGCCGCCAACAGGCAGGCCCTGGCCAGAGCCGGCCTGTCCTACGTGCTGGGTTCACGCACCTCACGCGTCCCCCACGTGATCAGCTCCTGGCACGACAACCACCCCGACCAGGACGTCCCCGACGGGCTGACCCCGAGTCCCAGCCCTGGCCCGCCGGCCCCAGTGACCAGCGCCGCGACGAGACCATCTACTACCGCTACAGCGCCGACAGAGCCCGACGCACCCTACGCGGGATCGACACCCAGGTCGCCAAGGCCGAGAAAGCCGTCGCAGGAAAGATCCCCGTCAAGCGCAACCGCTTCGTGCACCTGTCGGGCGCCACCCGGAGCATCAACCGCGACCTGGAGAAAAGGGCCCGCACCCTGGCCGGGTGGAAGGGCTACGTCACCAACCTGCCCAACCCCGACCCCGAGACAGTCATCAGCGCCTACCACCGCCTGTACAACATCGAGAAGTCCTTTGCGCATGTCCAAGTCCGACCTGAGAACACGCCCCATCTACCACCACCTGCGCCAGTCCATCGAGGCCCACCTGACCATCGTCACCGCAGCCCTTGCCATGGCCCGCTGGCTGGAGACCACCACCGGCTGGTCCATCAGACGCCTGATCACCACCGCACGCCGCTACCGCACCATCACCATCAACATCGCCGGACACACCCTCACAGCCGCTGACCCTCTCCCACCCGACCTCAACCAAGCCCTCCACAACATCCACCACGACACTAAATGAGCCAACTCAGGTCCGCACCACTTACGCCCAGGCTTGTCGGCAGTGAAGTCGCGCCCCACCAGGTCGGAGCGCTCATCGAGGTCCTCGGCCGGCACGGTAGTACGGACCTTCGCCCGTGGCTGCGCGGCCTCAAGACCC
>NZ_OOHN01000003.1 GCF_900323545.1 Actinomyces sp. Marseille-P3109 | reverse complement strand
GACCGAACTGGTCGCCCACCGCTTCGGGGACGGCCCCGCCCCGGGGCCGTCCCCGAAGCGGTGGGCGACCAGTTCGGTCACCTCGCCCGCGCTGCGCACCGGGGTGTCCAGCACCGGTCCCACGCCCTCCTCGATCCGCACCTCCACGCCCGCCAGGCGCAGCGGCACCATGATGTCGGAGAAGAGGACGGCTGCGTCGACGCCGTGGCGCCTTACTGGCTGCAACGTCGCCTCGGCCGCGAGCCCCGGATCCAGGCAGGCCTCCAGCATCGGGATGCCGGCGCGCCCCCGCAGCGCGCGGTACTCCGGCAGGGACCGGCCCGCCTGACGCATGAACCACACGGGCGTGCGTGCGGGTCTGCGGCCCGCCAGCGCCTCCAGGATCGCGGGCTCCGCCGAGGAGGCTCCGCCGCCGTCGCCCCGGCCGCCTGCGCCGCTGCCTTCACCACTCCTCCCGCCGTCTGCGCCGCCCTCGCGGTCGGTCGAACCGGGCTCGCGCGCCTGCCCGGCGTCAATTGAATTGCGTGAAGGTTCGCTGACGAAATCGCGGTTGTCGTCCGCGGAATAATGACGCCGTGTGCTTTCCTTGCGATAAGGAAACTGAATCCGAGACATATTCACCAACCTCTTCGTGTGCGTGCTCGAAGATGAGTCATCCGCATAGTGACGCGATATTCTCTGCGTTGCTCTGATAATGACAGGATGTCAGAAATAGCGTGGTGACGCATTGTCCTGACGCCGAGCCCATCTCGCCACGCCGCTATTGTGCCCGTACCCTGCACTGATGTTTCAATAGCGCTCGCTGTGACTACTCATCTTCTCTCCGCTGACCACCGACTCCCGGGCCTCGACGTTGTCGCCCGGCTGGGCGCGGTGGCCTCCGGGCTGGGGACGGCCCTCATGGCGGCCGTGCCCGCGCTGCGCGGGGTCGTCGTCCTGTCCACCTGCAACCGCCTGGCCCTCTTGGTCGACGCCGACTCCTGGGCTGACACCGGATGCCCCGCCGCCCTTGACTCGACCACCCTCCACGCAGGCTCCGCCAACCCGACCGCCACGACGGAGGCCGCTGCCGGGGCCGGGCCCGCAGCGCCGTCGGACCTGGGGCAGACCATCTCCGACCTCCTGGCCGAGCGCGCCGGCCTGACTCCCAGTGGCCTCCATCTGTCCCACCTGGTCGGAGCGGCCGCCCGCCGCGAGATGCTCGCCATCGCCGCGGGCCTGAGCTCGATGGTGGTCGGTGAGGGCCAGATCGTCGGCCAGGTCCGTCGCGCCGCCGAGGCCGCCGCCGCCGAGGGCACGCTCAGCCCCGAGCTCGTGCGGATCATCGAACGGGCCTCGGCCACCGCCCGCCGGGTGGCCCACGAGACCGAGCTGTCCGGCCAGGGGCGCAGCATCGTCGCCGTCGGCGTTGATCAGGCCGCCGACCACCTGCCGCCGCTGGACGGCTGCCGTGCTCTCATCGTGGGCACCGGTTCCTACGCCGGCGCCACCGTCGCCGCCCTGCGTGCCCGCGGCCTGACCGACATCGCCGTCTACTCCGCCTCCAACCGCGCCGAGACCTTCGCCGCCGGCCACGACCTGCGCGCCGTCCCCGCCGGAGCCCTGAGCGGGGCCATGAGCCGCACCGACCTCGTCGTCACCTGCCGTGGTACGGGCAGGCCGATCCTCACCGCCGACGTCGTCGCCCCCGTCGCCGCCGACCGGGCTGCCGGCCGTCCGCTGGTCATCCTCGACCTGGCCCTGACCCATGATGTCGATGAGGCGGTCGGCGCCCTACCCGGCGTCGTCCACCTCGACCTGGCCGGTGTGCGCGACGCCGTCCCCGACGCCGAGGCCGAGCAGGTGGCCTCCGCCCGCGCCATCGTTGACGCCGAGGCCGTCGACTTCGAACGTTCCCTGGCCGGCCGAGCCATGGACCCTCTCATCACCGCCCTGCGCGCCCAGGTGGGCCGCGTCGTCGCCGAGGAGGCCGCGCGTCTGCGCCCGCAGCCCGCGCGCCGACCCGCCCTGGCCGTGCCCGCCGTCGACGGGCGCGCCGGAACCGGAGCCGGCGGCGTCAACAGCGCCGACGCCGCCGCGGGCGCCTGCCCCCATCGTGACGTCCACGCCGAGCCCGGCCTCGAGATCGCCATGGATGCCGATGGCGAGCAGATGATCTCCCTCGCCCAGGCTGAGCGCGCCCTCCACCACCTGGCCGCCCGACTCCTCCACCAGCCCACCGTCATGGCCCGTCGCGCCGGCCAGGAGGGCCGCGAGGAGGCCTACCGCCAGGCCCTCGAGCTCGTCTGGGGCCTGGAGACCACAGGAGATGCCCATGACTGACAGGACTGCATCCACAACGCCCGCCGCGCCGCCCCCC
>NZ_OOHN01000002.1 GCF_900323545.1 Actinomyces sp. Marseille-P3109 | reverse complement strand
GGTGGGGGGCGCTGCGGGTGTGGCGGCGATCGGGGAGGCCGTGCGCCGCGTCGTCGTCGAGCTGGGCAGCCCGCAGGCGCCGGGTAAGCGCGAGGGGCTGAGCGAGCGGGCGCGCGCCGGGCTGGAGCACAGCGCCGGGGCGGCGGGGTGGACACCGGTACTCGCCTTTGGCGGGGCGCCCTTCACACTGGCGGCCTACCTCGTGGAGGGTCGGCCCAGCCGCGACCACCTGGCGGCGCGCACGCTCATGCGCGCCGACCCCGAGTCCTGGGACCGGCTCATGACATGGTGCGCGCGCCTGACCGGCGAGTTCATGGCCACTCAGGTACGCGCCGGGGCGGCCGCGGCCCAGCTCTTCGACTCCTGGGCGGGCTCACTGTCACCGCGCACCTACCGCGAGCGCGTGGCGCCCTACTCGGGGCTCGCGCTGGAGGTGGCCCGGGGCGCCCTCTCCCCCACGACCGGTCGGGCGCCGCTCCTCATCCACTTCGGCACCGGGACGGCCCGGCTGCTGGGGCTCATGCGGCAGGGGGCCGACGCCGTCGGGATCGATGAGCGCATCGAGCTGGGCGAGGCGATCGAGGCGCTGGCCCAGGCCGACCCGCAGGCGGGAGCGTGCCCCGTCCAGGGCAACCTCGACCCGGCGCTACTGGCGGCGCCGTGGCCGCTGGTGGCCGAGGAGGTCGACGCGGTCCTGGCCGCCGGGCGCGCGGCCCCGGGGCACGTGGTCAACCTGGGTCACGGGGTGCCGCCGGCCACCGAGGCGGACGTGCTCACCCGGATCGTGGCGAGGGTGCACGGCTCGGCCGACTGGGAGGCCGTGGCGCTGGCCGGGTGGGATGCCGTCGCGGAAACGAGTGCGGACGCGACAGCGGGGACAATGACGGTCACCGGATCGGGCGCGGGATCGCCAACCGAGGCAACGGCGCAGCGGAGCGCGGGCAGGCCGGACCGGCGCGAGCCCGGTCGGCAGGCGCCACGGGGTCCCGGAGGACGGCCACTGGCCCGCACGACGCGTCACCACGGGCAGGAGGGGCGCTGAATGACCACGGATCCGGCGCACCCCGGGGGCCGCAGGGCGGGCGAGTGCCGGGAGCAGGACGGCCCCGACCGGCACGGAGCCCGGGCAGACGGATCGCAGTTGTCCTCGACCGCGTCTCCCCCGGTGAGCCTCTCCGAGGCCGGTGGCCGGCCCACGGACCCCGGCAGCCCGCAGACTCCCGCTCAGCGGTGGGACGCGCTCGTCGTCGGCGGTGGGATCGCGGGGCTGACGGCGGCCTGGGACCTGGTGCGCGCCGGGCTGCGGCCGCTGCTCGTCGAGGCGCGCGGCTACACCGGCGGGCTCGTCGCGGCCGGTCGGATCGGCGGGGCGCGGCTGGACCTGGGCGCCGAGGGCTTCGTCGTGCGCGGCGAGGCGGCCACCTCGATGCTGGCCGAGCTGGGACTGCGCACCACCGGACCGCACGGCCGGCCGAGGCTCTTCCTGCCGCCCCTGGCGCAGGCCGGTGACGACGTGGGCGAGGCGGGCGGAACCGATGACGGAGACGAGTCGCCCGGCTGGGCGCTGCACCGGTTTCCCGACGACGCCTACCTGGGGATCCCTGCGGACCCACTGGAGCCCGACGTCGTGAGCATCATCGGGCGGGCCGCTGCTCGGCGGGCCGCGAAGGACGCCGACCTGCCCGGGAGCGTGGGCACGGGCCCCGAGGACCCGGCCGACCTGGCCTCCTTCGTCACCGCACGGATGGGGACCGGCGTCCTGGAGCGGCTCGTGCGCCCGATCGTTGCGGGGATCCACTCGGCCGACCCCGCGGACCTGGCCGCTGACGTCGTCGTGCCGGGCCTGCGGCGGGCCACTGCGGAGCTGGGCTCGCTCAGCGCCGCTGTGGCGGCGGTGCTGGAGCGGCGTCGGGTCCGCCGGGACGGCGCGGGCGGGCGGAGCGTGGACGCGGCCGTCGAGGGCGGGCTGTTCCGGCTCACCGACGCGCTGCGCGAGGCGATCGAGGCCGGCGGCGGGAGCGTGCGGACCCGTACCGGCGCCCAGTGGCTACGGCCGGCCACCGGCGAGGGCGACGAGGGCGGGGACGGCGGAGGCGGTGGAGGTGGCCCCGCCACCTGGCGGGCGGGGATCGCACCGACCCGGCGGGGGCCGACGCCGGC
>NZ_OOHN01000001.1 GCF_900323545.1 Actinomyces sp. Marseille-P3109 | reverse complement strand
CCGACACCCAGATCCAAGACATCCAGGACCGCCTCAACCGCCGACCCCGCATCGTCTTGAACGGACAGACCCCAACTGAGAAACTCAACGACATCATCAACGGTGCAAACACCACCTGACTCCACCGACGCGAATACGCGTCATCTGTGAAGAAAATGTCGATGTGTGAGGCGCGCTGGGGAACTGCGCTCGCCTGTTTGTCACTGCGCCGACGGCCCGCGCCGGTAGGTTCACCCCATGAGTCGCACGCGCCTGAGCACCTACACCGCCCCACCCGCCGAGGTCACCGAGGCCTTGGCCGCGCTGCGCGCACGCTACGAGGCGCCCACTGCCTTCCCGCCCGGGGCCCTCGCCGAGGCCGAGGCCGCCGCCAGCGCCTGGGCTCAGGACGGTCCCGCCCGGCTCCTGGCCGACGGCGCCCGTGACGCCCGCGACCTGGGCCTGGTCACCATCGACCCGCCCGGGTCCATGGACCTCGACCAGGCGGTGCGCCTGGAGCGCCTGACCGGGCAGTCGGAGAGCGCCGGCGCGGCGACCGGGGAGGCGACCGAACCGGCGGCTGCCTACCGCGTCCGCTACGCCATCGCCTCGTTGGCCACCTTCGTCACCCCCGGCGGCGCCCTGGATGCTGAGCTGCGTCGTCGCGGCGAGACCATCTACGCCCCCGACGCCGCCACGCCCCTGCACCCCGAGGTCCTCTCCCACGGCGCCGCCTCCCTCCTGGAGGACGTGGACCGCCCGGCCTGCCTGTGGACCATCGACCTCGACGCCCGGGGCGAGGTCGTCTCCGCCCGCGTCGAGAGGGCCCTCGTGCGCTCACGGGCCCGCCTCACCTACGCACAGGTCCAGGCCGCCATCGACGGTGAGGTTTCGCTGCCGCCGTCGGCCCCCGACGACCTGCCCGGGCTCCTGGCCGAGATCGGCCGCCTGCGCCTGGAGCGGGAGGCCGCCCGAGGCGGCATCAGCATGACCACGCCCGAGCAGGTCATCGAGGTGACCGAGGCGGCAGGGCCGGCGGGGGAGTCGGAGTCCGCCGAGGTCCCCGGCCCGGACGGCTACCGGCTCGCCTACCGGGTGAGTGAGCCCGCCGAGCAGTACAACGCCCAGATCTCTCTGCTCACCGGCATGTGCGCCGCCCGGATCATGGTCGAGTGCGGCGTCGGCATCCTGCGGACCCTGTCGCCGGCGCGCCCCGAGGACTACGCCCGTCTGCGGCGCGTCGCCGCGGCCCTGGACATCGACTGGCCGGCCGCCCGGTCCTACCCCGAGCTCGTGCGCAGCCTGGACCATGCCGTGCCCGCCCACGCGGCCTTCATGGACCAGGCCATGTCCCTCTTCCGCGGGTCGGGCTACCTCGCCTTCGGCGTCGACGGTGTCGGCGTCCCGGCCGACGACGAGGCCTCCGACGCCGAGGAGGCCGTCCACTCCGCGATCGCCGCCCGCTACGCCCACGTCACCGCCCCGCTGCGCCGCCTCGTGGACCGCTACGGCGAGGAGGTCTGTATCGCCGCCTGCGCCCAGGCGCCCGTGCCCGAGTGGGTGCTCCAGACCCTGCCCGAGCTGCCCGGCATCATGGAGCAGACCGGCAAGCGCGCCCGGGCCATCGGCCGCGGAGCCCTGACCGCCCTGGAGGCCCTGGTCCTGCGCGGCCACGAGGGCAAGGTCTTCGACGGCGTCATCACCTCCGAGCGCGACGGCCGCGGCGAGCTCGTCCTGGCCGAGCCCGCCGTCGTCACCGAGATCCGTGCCGGCAAGGGTGCCTCCGACGGCGGTCGCCTCCCGGTCGGCGAGCGCGTGCGGGTCCGCCTGCTGGCCGCCGACCCCGCCGCCGGCATCCGCTTCGAGCTCCTGACGCACCAGCCCTGAGGCGCCCGATGCGTCAGTCCTGCGGGAGCATCTGATCCAGCAGCTCCTGGGCATCGGTCCCGACCAGGTCCAGCACGCCCCGTGAGGCGAGCGAGGCAACGCCGTGGACGGCCGCCCAGGCGGCGGTCGCGGCGGCGTCGGGCGCGTCCGGGCGCTGCTCCGCGAAGCGGGTCCGCCACTGCTGAAGGAGCGGCAGGGACGTGGCCCGAAGCTCCCGGCCGCTGCCGGCCAGCACGTCGTGGCGGGTGATGAGGTCGAAGGCATGGGGATGCTCGACGGCGTAGGCGACGTAGGCCCTCGCGGTCCCCTTGAGGCTTCCTCCGGCGTCGGCGATGCGCTCGCGGAGCTCTCCGAGGCACGCCTCGGCGATCGCGGCCAGGAGCAGCGCGAGGGTGGGGAAGTGGCGCCTCGGTGCGCCGTGGGAGATGCCGCAGCGCCGGGCCACCTCCCGCACCGTCACCGCGCTGATGCCGTTCTCTTCGAGCAGCTGCCGCCCCGCCTGGATCAGACGGTCCTCCGTTGTCTGGCTCATGGCCCTAGCCTGCCTCTTGTAGACGGCGTCTACAACATGGTAGACACCGTCTACATGATGGTTTTCGGATACTCCCTCGCCCTGGTCGCGGCCGGGTCCGCCCTGCATGCCCTGTGGAACGTGCTGGTGAAGCGGTCCGGTACCTCCGACGTCGCCTTCGTGTGGGTCTACAGCGCCATCACCGCACCGCTGTGGCTGGTGGTGCTGACGGTGGTGGCGTCATCGGGAGGACTGGGCCCGGCCTGGTGGGCGGCCCTCGTCAGCACGGCGCTGCACACGGCCTACGCGGCGGTTCTCCAACGCGCCTACTCGGCGGCGGACCTGTCAGTGGTCTACCCGGTCTCACGCGGACTGGCGCCGGTCCTGGTGACAGTGGTGGCGGCGCCGTGGAACGGGGGTACGAGCGTCATGCAGGTAGCGGCGCTTGCGGCGGTCCTCGCCGGCGTCGTCCTCGCCTCGGGTGCCACGTGGCGGAATCTGACCCGGGCCCGAGGCCTCTGGGCGGGCAGCGCCGTCGCCTCCTGCACCGCCGCCTACACTCTGTGGGACGCCTTCGCCGTCGCGCACCTGCACGTCTCTGTTGTGCCCTACATGGCGCTGTCCAGTCTGGCTCAGCTCGTGCTGCTCACCGTCGTGCTGGGCCGGCGTCGCCGCGAGCTGCCCGCCGCGCTGGCCGCCGGCTGGGCCCGAGCCCTCCCCATCGCGGTGCTGGTGCCGGCGAGCTATGCGCTGGTGCTTGTCGCCATGCGCTTCGGGCCTCCGTCCGTCGTCGCCACCTCCAGGAGCCTCAACGTCGTCTTCGGCGTCATCGCCGGGGTGTGGCTCCTGCGTGAGCCGTTCACCGGGCGATCAGTGCTGGGAGTCGCGATGATCGTCGTCGGAGTCCTGATGGGAGCAAGCTGATCCCGGAGCCGTCCGCGAGCCGGCTCCGGCGCCCGCCGATGGTCAGGCGACGTCCGGTCATGACAGACTGTGCGTGTGCGTACCGGTGAGAACCCCTCGCAGACCGCCTTCGACCGCCCCGACGACGCCCGTCGCATCCCGCGGGCCGGCTCCTCGGAGCCTCTCGGTCGGTCCAGCCAGTCGAGTCAGACCGATCCGACGGCTCCCGCGGCGCCCGTGAGCGCGCCCAGCCTGACCGCCCTGCCCGACGACCACTCCGACGAGCTCGAGCCCTCTCCGCGCGAGGAGTGCGGCGTCTTCGGCGTGTGGGCCCCCGGCGAGGAGGTCTCCCGCCTGACCTACTTCGGCCTGTACGCCCTCCAGCACCGCGGTCAGGAGTCGGCCGGCATCGCCACCTCCAACGGCTCCCAGATCCTCGTCTACAAGGACCTGGGCCTGGTCTCCCAGGTCTTCGACGACCAGGCCCTGTCCAACCTCACCGGTCACATGGCCGTGGGCCACGTCCGCTACGCCACCCAGGGGGCCACCACCTGGGAGAACGCCCAGCCGATGCTCGGCCCGGCGGCCGGCTCCACCCTCGTCCTGGCCCACAACGGCAACCTCACCAACACCCGCGAGCTCATGGACGCCGTGCACGCCACCTCCGGGGAGGATCTCAGCGGCGAGCTGGGCCGCGGCTCCTCCACGGACACGGCGGTCCTGGCCGCCCTGCTCAACCTCGTCTCCGAGCACGGCACCCTGGAGGGCTGGGACTCGGCCGCCGACATCCTCACCTCCGGCATCACCGACGACGCCGATCTCGACGCCGCCTACTCCGCGCCGGCCCCCTTGAGCGTCCACCAGGCCGCCCGCCGGGTCCTGCCCATGCTGCGCGGCGCCTTCTCCCTGGTCTTCATGGACGAGGGCACCCTGTACGCCGCCCGCGACCCGCACGGGGTGCGCCCCCTGGTGCTCGGGCGCCTGGGCAACGGGTGGGCCGTGGCCTCCGAGACGGCCGCCCTGGACATCGTCGGCGCCGCCTTCGTGCGCGAGGTCGAGCCCGGTGAGCTCATCGAGATCGACGAGGACGGCGTGCGCTCCTCGCGCTTCGCCACCGCCCGCCGGGCCGGCTGCGTCTTCGAGTACGTCTACCTGGCCCGTCCCGACACCCGCATCGCCGGGCGCAGCGTCATCGCCTCGCGCAACGAGATGGGCGCCGCCCTGGCCCGCGAGCACCCGGTGGAGGCCGACCTCGTCATCGCCACCCCGGAGTCGGGCACCCCGGCCGCCATCGGCTACGCCCAGGAATCCGGCATCCCCTACGGGCAGGGGTTGGTGAAGAACGCCTACGTGGGGCGCACCTTCATCCAACCCACCCAGACCCTGCGCCAGCTCGGCATCCGCCTCAAGCTCAACCCCCTGCGCGAGGTCATTGAGGGCAAGCGCCTCGTCGTCGTCGACGACTCCATCGTGCGCGGCAACACCCAGCGGGCCCTGGTGCGGATGCTGCGCGAGGCCGGCGCCGCCGAGGTCCACGTGCGCATCTCCTCCCCGCCGGTCATGTGGCCCTGCTTCTACGGCATCGACTTCGCCACCCGCGCCGAGCTCATCGCCACCGGCATGAGCGTGGAGGAGATCGGTGAGTCCATCGGAGCCGACTCCCTGGGCTTCCTGTCCGTGGAGGGCATGGTGTCCGCCAGCGGCCAGAAGGCCGACGACCTGTGCCTGGCCTGCTTCACCGGCGACTACCCGATCCCGCCGCCGGTGCGCAGCCTGAAGTCCGCCGCCATCCCGGTGCGCCGCGTCCCGGCCGCCTACCGCGGGCGGCGCCGCGAGGAGGCCGACGCCGCCGCCCGCACCGTGCCGCTGGGCAGCATCACCCGCCCGGACCTGGCCTCCGGCAGCCCGCTGGGCTCGACGACGTCGTAGCCCGGGACCCGGCGGCGGCGTAGGTGATTCCCGGGGCGGACTGCTCGGACTGCTGGGTCATGTGGGGGCTCCTTGAGGACTCGGGTGGAGA